>VBEU01000169.1 GCA_005883775.1 Chloroflexota bacterium
CCTCGTCGGGGTGCAGTACACGTCCGGCGTGGACTGGGGCAAGAACGTCCCCTACGTCGTGACCAATAGCGGGCACTGGATCTACCAGGGGACCGGTTTCAAGGATGGCGACACCGTGCCGGGGATCGTCGGCTACGAGATGGACCGCCTCTGGTCCGGCTATCCGCAACCAAACGCCTTGTCACAGACGCTCCTGGGGAACTCGCCCTTCACCTACGGATCCGGGACGACCGACTACGCCAACTCGTCGCTCTACCAGGCGCCGAGCGGCGCGTGGGTCTTCGCCTCGGGCACGTCCTCGTGGGACTGGGGTCTGGACAACGTGGACAACAACCTCATGGATCCACGGATCCAGCGCACGACCGCGAATCTTTTGAACGCGTTCATCAACGGAGCGCCGCAGGTCCACGACTTCAAGATCACCGGACCGGCCTCGGCGACCGCGGGACAGTCATTCAGCTTCACGGTCACCGCCGAAGACAGTCAGGGCAACCCTGCGACCTGGTACGCCGGGACCGTGCACTTCACGAGCACCGACAGCTCGTCCGGTGTCGTGCTTCCGGCAAACGCGACCCTCACCGGCGGTCAGGGGACCTTCTCGGCGACGCTCATCAAGGCCGGGACGCAGACCGTCACCGCGACAGACACGGTGACGGCCGGCATCACAGGTAGTCAGAGCGTCGCGGTCAAGGCCGCGGCCGCCGCGACCCTCGGAATGACCGCACCGAGCTCCGCCACGGTGAACCAGCCGTTCAACGTGACGGTCACCTTGAAGGACCGCTTCGGCAACGTGGCGACCGGATACACCGGCACCGTCCACTTCACGACGACCGACATCTCGCCGCTCGCGACGGTGCCCGCTGACTACTCCTTCAGCGCCGCCGACGCCGGCACGCACGCGTTCTCCGTGACCCTGGAAACGCCGCCGAGCCAGTCCGTCACCGCGGCCGACAAGGCGAACGCGAGCCTCACGGCGACGGCGCAGATCGCGGTGAACCTGCCGCTCCCGCCGCTCGGTGTGAAGACGCCGGCATTCCCGCTGACACCGCTACCTCCGCAGGCGGGACCGTAGCGATGAAGCGGATCGTCGTCGCCACACTCTCGGCCGTTCTCGTCCTCAGCACGCTCGTCGCGCAACAGGCGCCCGCGGCCGCCGCGGACAACCCCGTTGTCGTCGAGAACCAGCAGGCCGGGTCCACCGGCTGGCAGATCAACCCGCAAAAGATCGCCGACGACGCGACCGGGCAGATCAAGGGCTACGCCTCGCTCACCAGCGTGAGCCCAGGCCAGAGCATCACTTTCTACGTCACGGTGAACCCGGCCCAGACCTATTCGATCGACGTGTATCGCATCGGCTGGTACAGCGGCATGGGCGGTCGTCTTCGCCTGCACGTCGCGGGTCAGAACGGGATCCAGCAGAGCGCCTGCACTCCCAATGCGACGACCGGCCTCATCGCCTGCAACTGGAGCCCGAGCTACACGTTCACCGTCCCGGCCGACTGGACGAGCGGCATCTACTACACGCTCCTCACCAACGCCGCGGGCTACCAGAACGCGATCATCTTCGCCGTTAAGGACGGACGTCCCGCCGCGTTCCTCTACCAGCAGGCTGTGAACACCTACCAGGCCTACAACAACTACCCCGACGACCACGTGAACGGGAAGTCGCTATACAGCTTCAACAGCTACGGAGCGAACACGATCTCCGGGACGACCCGGGCGGTCAAGGTCTCCTTCGATCGCCCCTACAGCGGTGAAGGCTCGATGTACTTCTTCACATTCGAGATCAATCTCGTTCGTTGGCTCGAGAAGAACGGGTACGACGTCACATATACGACCGACGTCGACACCGACGCGAACGACGGCGCACTCCTGAGCCACAAGGGCTTCCTTTCCACCGGCCACGACGAGTACTGGTCGAAGGGCATGTACGACGCAGTTCTGGCAGCGCGGAATGCGGGCGTGAACCTCGCGTTCTTTGGGGCGAACGCGGTGTACTGGCAGGCCCGGTACGAACCGTCCGCGGGCGGCGCGGCGAAGCGCGTCCTCGTCTGCTACAAGGACGCGAGCACCGACCCGGTCCGCGACGCCACGACCACCGTTCTGTTCCGCGACCCTCTCGTGAATCGGCCAGAGCAGACGCTCATGGGCGTCATGTTCCGCGATGAGGTTCCCTTCTCGGCGCCGGACCCGGTCACCGGGAACTACGTTCCCAACAACTCCCCGTACGTGGTAACGAACAGCTCGCACTGGCTCTACGCCGGAACAGGCTTCAGGGACGGCGACAGCGTGCCGAAGCTCGTCGGCTACGAGATGGACCGCTATGACTCCAGCTTTGCGGGGCCGACCGGCGCGACGCAATGGACCTTCCTTTCGAATTCGCCCTACACGGGAGAGTTCTACGGCGCCGAGTATGCGCAGTCGTCCATCTACCAGGCACCGAGCGGCGCGTGGGTGTTCGCCTCGGGCACCATGTCCTGGAGCTGGGGTCTCGACAACTATTGGTACACGTACGCGGACCCGCGCATCCAGCGGACGACCGCGAATCTGCTCAACGCGTTCCTGAACGGCGCGCCGAAGACCGTCCACGACCTCAAGGTGACCGCCCCTGCGAACGCGGCCGTCGGGCAGGCGTTCACCGTGGGCGTCACCGCCGAGGATGCCCAGGGCAGCCCGGTCACCACGTATACCGGTACCGTCCACTTCGCGACGAGCGACACGGGCTCGGGTGTCGTGCTCCCGGCTGACTCGACGCTGACGAATGGCCAGGGGTCCTTCTCGGTCACTCTCGCCACGACGGGTCCGCAGACGATCACGGTGTCCGACGCGGCAAACTCGCTCTCGACGACCGCGTCGCTGACGGTGGCTGCAGCGGTCGGCCCGGCGAACCATCTGGTCCTGGCGACGACAGCGACGCCGACGGCCGGTGCCGCCTTCTCGTTCACGGTCACGGCGCAGGACTCCGCCGGCAACACCGACACCGGATATGCCGGGACCGTGCACTTCACCAGTACCGACACGTCCACAGGTACGGTGTTGCCGGCGAACGCGACCCTCACGAACGGGCAAGGCACGTTCTCGGCAACGCTCTTCGTGGCGGGCGCGCAGACCGTCACGGCGACGGACACAACGACCGCATCGATCACCGGAGCTCTGAACGTCAGCGTGCGCCCCGCGGCGGCGAGCAAGCTCGCGTTGACGACCGGCGGCGCGTATCCGACCGCCGGTACGCCGCTCTCGTTCACCGCCACGGCCCTCGACCAGTACGGGAACACCGACACCGGTTACGCCGGGACCGTGCACTTCACATCGAGCGACACGTCGACGGGCGTCGCGCTCCCGGCTGACGCGACCCTGACGAACGGTCAGGGGACGTTCTCCGCGACCCTGATCAGGGCCGGCGTGCAGACGATCACCGCGACGGACAACGCGACCGCGAGCATCACCGGCGCGCTCACCGTGACGGTGCGCGCCGCGAGCGCGACGAAGTTCGCCGCTTCCGCCAGCACCACCACTCCGACGGCGGGTGCGGCCTTCAGCGTCACTCTCAAGGCACAGGACCAGTACGGGAACACGGACACCGCGTACGCCGGCCGGGCGCACTTCACCAGCAGCGACACCTCCTCGGGCGTGGTGCTCCCGGCAGACTCTTCGCTGACCAACGGTCAGGGCACGTTCTCGGTGACGCTGACCAAGGCCGGGGCGCAGACGGTCACCGCGACCGACACGGCGACCACCAGCATCACCGGCTCGGTCAGCGTCACCGTGAAGCCGGGCGCCGCGGCCAGCTTGACCCTGGGCGCGCCGGCGACGGCCACCGTCAACCAGTCCTTCAACGTCACCGTGACGGCCAAGGACCGCTACGGCAACGTGGCCACCGGTTACCGCGGCACGGTGCAGTTCACAAGCAGCGACCTGCTCGCGACGCTGCCCGCCAACTACACCTTCACTGCGGGCGACGGCGGGGCCCACAGCTTCTCGGTCACCCTCGTCACCCCGCCGAGCGAGAGCGTCACCGTGACCGACACGGCCAACGCGAGCCTCACCGCGAGCGCTCAGATAACGGTCAAGCTCCCGCTCCTGCCGTGAAGCGGGCAGGCGCAGGCAGCCCAAGGCTGAATGGACTGCTGATCCTGGCCCTCGTCGTCCTGCAGCTGCCGATCGCGGGCGCCCAACCGGCACTGGCCGCTCCCGGCGACGTGATCGCGGACGTCGCGACGCCGGAGGGCCAGGTCCTCAGTAAGTCCATCGCGTTCGACGGGCGCTACCTCTACTACACCGAGTACAACGGCACGGTCCTGCACCGGATCGACACCCCTCCCGCAGGCGGACCCAGCGCGGCAACAGGCCACATCGACATCGCCATCACCGGCGCCCCGTCTGGGATAAACGCGATGTCCTACGACGCCGGACGCGATCTCTTCTGGGCGGCGGGCGGCGATGGCGTTTCGATCTACGAGCTCGACAAGACGACTGGCATCGCGACCCTCGCGTTCACGATCGATCCGGCGACCAACCGCCCCGGCGACTGCAAATATCTGACGTGCTCATCCGAGATCAACGGCCTGGCGTACGA
>VBEU01000170.1 GCA_005883775.1 Chloroflexota bacterium
CGTGGTAGTCGTCGAAGACGACCAGGCGTCGGCCGACGTGCTCCAGCGTCGCGTGCAGGCGAACGGGATGGTGGTCTCCGTCGCGCACGACGGGCGTCGCGGGATCGAGCTCGTCGAGGAGCTCCTGCCGGATCTCGTGCTCCTCGATGTCATGCTCCCCGACACCGACGGCTATGACGTCTGCCTTCGCATCAAGAGCAACAGCTCGACCTCGCCGATCCCGGTGATCTTCCTTTCCGCGCGCGGCGAGGTCGTGGACAAGGTCCGCGGCCTTTCATGCGGCGCGGCCGACTACATCACCAAGCCGTTCCAGGCGGCGGAGCTCCTGGCGCGGATCGACGCTGTCCTCGGTCAGGCGCGCAACCCGCGGGTGCCGCGACTCGGACGTCCGATCGAGCGGGCTCCCGGCGAGCGCCTCGTGGCGCGCGTCGCGATCGCCGATCCTGCTCTTAAGGAGCACGTCCAGCAGCTGCTCGTTTCGCGTTTCGACCTCGCGGACGCGGACGAAACACCCGACGTGGTGATCGTCGAGGGAAACGCGGCGATCCCCGCCGATGTCCCGGAGGATGTCGCGGCCATCCGCGTCAGCACAGGGCGTGCTGGTAACGACGGGAACGAGGTCATCCCCGTCGATGCGCAGCTTCCGCGGATCGTGGACCTGCTGGTCCGCGAGCGGAGCCTGGATCACGACCTCCAGGCGGCGGCTGAAGCGCTCATCGTCCTCGCGTCGGCCATCGGCTCGCACGACCGGCCCGGCGCCGGCCATGGCGAACGGGTCGCGTCGCGCGCGGTGCAGATCGGGCGTGCGCTCGGCCTCGACGAATCCACGCGGATGACGATCCGCCTAGGCTCGTTGCTTCGTGACGTCGGCAACGCGCGGCTCCCCGCGGCGATCCTTACGAAATCGGGCGAGCTCTCGCCGGAGGAGCGTGCCATGCTCGAGCGCCATCCGATCCTCGGCGAGGAGATCCTCTCGGGCTTCAAGCGCCTCTCCGGTCTTCTGCCGATCGTGCGCCACCATCACGAACGGCTCGACGGGACGGGTTATCCCGACGGGCTTCGCGCCGAGCAGATCCCCTTGGAGGTGCGGATCGTGAGCGTCGCTGATCGATTCGAAGCGCTTCTCGCGGACCGGGCCGACCGACCGGCGGTCTCCGAGCAGGAAGCCATTCGCATCCTGCAGAGCGCCGTCGCGCGCGGCGAGCTCGACGCGGCCGTCGTCGCGGCGCTCGCGACCCAGGTCCGCTCGAGCGGGGCGCGCTGATGGCAGACACCAAGCCCATCCGCGTCGTCATCGTCGACGACGAGCGGCTCTTCGCCGAGCTCATGCGCGTGGCGCTGCGCGCGGCCGATGGCATCGAGGTGCTCGCGGTCGTGCATGACGTCAAGTCCGCGATCGTGGCGCTGAACGAGCACCGTCCGGACGTCGTCATCGCCGACTACCACCTCCCCGACGGCACCGGGGCCGATCTGGCCCGCGCCGTGCGAGGGTCGCTTCCCGACACGTCCGTTCTCGTGCTGACCGCCGACCCCTCGGCCGTGACGCTGAACGACGTCGCGCGCTCGGGGGCGGTCGGCCACATGACGAAGGGCCGGGGTCTGACCGAGGTCGTCGACAGCGTGCGGTCGGCCGCATCGGGCGAGATCCTGTTCGCGCCAAGCGAGCTGCAGCGGCTTCTTCTCGAGAGCGCCGCGTCACGCAAGATCATCGAGCCCCTCACCAGCCGGGAGCTCGAGGTGCTCCGGCTTCTCGCGAGCGGCACCAGCACGACCGCGGCCGCGGACTCGCTCGGCATATCGACCGCAACCCTTCGCGCGCACGTGCAGGCGGTGCTGCGAAAGCTGGGTGCCCATTCCCGTCTGGAGGCCGTCGCCGAGGCCGCACGTCTCGGGCTCGTGACCCTCGAATCCTGGACACGCGACCGCGTTGGTCCCCCGCGCGGGGGATCCGGTCCTACCCCCGAACGGTCATAACTCCATCCAATCGGGTGGGTGACGTCCTATGACCCACCGCTAGCATCGGAGGCGCAGAAATGGCGAAGCTACTCGTGGCCGATGACCTCGTGCCCATCCGTCAGATGGTCCGCATCACCCTGTCCACTCAGGGGTGGACGATCGTCGAAGCGAAGAACGGGAACGAGGCGCTCGAGCTGGTCCGGTCGGAGAAGCCCGACCTCGTCCTCCTGGACGTAGACATGGGTCCCGGACCCAACGGCTTCGACGTGTGCCGTCAGATCAAGGCCGACGAAGCGACCAAGGACATCCCCGTCGTCATGCTCACGGCGCACGAGAGCGATAGCGACCGCGCGATCGGGTTCGCGGCCGGCGCGACGCAGTACCTCACGAAGCCGTTCGGGCCGCTCGAGCTCATCGACACGATCCGCGGGATCCTGGCGCATAGCTGAGGCGGCTGGACCGATGAGCGACGACGACACCAAAGACATGGTCGAGACGGTCGACGTGTCGCCGCGCGACCCTGACGTTCCGCAAGCCACGGGCGGGGACGTATTCCGCCAGCTTCTCCATCAGGCCGTCCGCGTAGCCGACATGGCGAACTCGCAGGCCATGCGCATGGCGCTCGACTTCGCCAAGGTCTACGAGCGCGAGCAGGGCGTCCGCAAGGATTTCGAGTCCCAGCTCCGAGCGCCGGCAGGAGCTGGAGCGCGCGTTGGAGCAGGAGCGGATCGCGAGCGAGGAGCTACGCCGCACCGGTCTGCAGGGGATCAGCCACCTGGTGCTGGCCGCGACGATCAAGGACCGCACCACGGGGACGCACCTGCAGCGCGTTCGCCGCTACGTCGAGGCGATCGCCGAGAGGCTCGGTCTGCCGGGCGACCTCGTCGAGGAGTTCGGGTACTCGAGCGTCATGCACGACGTGGGCAAGATCCACACGCCCGACCACATCCTCCAAAGCGAGCATCACCTGTCGGACGCCGAGTTCAGCGTGATCAAGCAGCACTGCATCGACGGCGAGAAGATGCTTGGCACGGCACGGTTCTTCGAGACGGCGCGCGGCATCGCCCGCGAGCACCACGAGCGCTGGGACGGGAAGGGTTACCCGGACGGGAAGAAGGGCGAGGAGATCTCGCTCGCCGCGAGGATCGTCTCGATCGCCGACGTGTTCGACGCGCTCACCTCGAAGCGGCCGTACAAAGAGGCCTGGTCGGCGGAGGCCGGACTGCAGGCGATCGAGGCGGGGGCGGGGGAGCGCTTCGACCCCGAGATCGTCGCCGGATTCGTGGCCCTCGCAAAAGAGGGCGTGCTCGAGCGGATCAGCTCGGAGGTCGCGGCCTCAGCTGACGACGACCAGCCCGGAAGCTCAGCCAAGTAAGGCTCGCCCCCGCGGCGATGCTGACGACCACCGAAAGAGCGACGAAGACAGCGAGCGTCACCATCAGCAGATCTCCGAGCCCATAACCTGCCAGGACCCCACTCAGATAGTCCCGCACCAGATAGGCGCGTATCGCGCCGCCGAGGAGTCCCGCTCCGGCGCCGACGGCCATTCCGATAGGAAGCACGCTGCTCTCGCGAGCGCGCGAGCGCGCGACCAAGAGGCCGAGGGCGGCATAGACCACGGCCGAGAGCGCGATGCCGATGACGGTCAGCGCTGTGCCGCCCGCGCTCAGCGTCGGACGGCCTCGGCCCGGAAGCTGTGAGAGCTGGTCGGTGCTGATCAACGCTTCGGCCGTGCCGATCCCGACAAGCGCGACGACCGCGAGAAGGATGAGCGCCGCGCGCACGAGCAGACCATCGGGCGCGGGGCTTGCTCCGTCAAACGGACGTGCCGGACCCAGATTCCCCGCCGCCGCCGGCCCCGGAACCCGGCCATCGCTATCCCGAGCTCCCCGAGGCGAAAAGCCTTGGGGCGTGGCGCGACGCCGCGGCCCATTGCCAGGCCTGCGATCTATGGAAGAACGCGACGCAAACCGTGTTCGGCGAGGGGCGTCGTACGGCGAAGGTCGTCTTCGTCGGCGAGCAGCCCGGCGACAAAGAGGATATCGCCGGCAAGCCATTTGTCGGCCCGGCGGGACGCGTGCTCGACGAGGCGCTCGAGGCGGCCGGTAT
Source organism: Chloroflexota bacterium (assembly GCA_005883775.1). Lineage (GTDB taxonomy): Bacteria > Chloroflexota > Limnocylindria > P2-11E > P2-11E > 3-1-20CM-2-70-9. Next base: position 4,066 of record VBEU01000170.1, read on the forward strand.
CGACCGGGACACCGTGTATGTCACGAATGCCGTGAAGCACTTCAAGTGGCGTCCCGCCGGAAAGCGTCGCCTGCACGAGAAGCCAAATCGAAGCGAGATCGCGGCATGCCGCCTGTGGCTCGACGCCGAGATCGGGCTCCTGAAACCGCAGGTCGTGGTGTGTCTTGGGGCGACCGCCGCTCAGGCGCTCATCGCGCCAACCTTCAAGGTGACGCAGCAGCGCGGAAAGCTCATCCCGTCCTCGCTTGCGCCGCACGTGATGGCGACGGTCCACCCTTCCTCGATCCTGCGGGCGCCCGACGACGCCGCGCGCGACCAGGAGATGAAGCTCTTCATCGCGGACCTGAAAGCGGTCGCCAAGGTCATCCGCGGGTTGGCCTGACCGGTTCGACCCCGGCAGTCGGGGTCATGGCGCCCTCAAGCGGCTCGTGCGCTGCCCTGGCGCATGCCAGGCCTGTTACGGTCCGTAATGCCGGGGCCCGACCACGGACCCCATTCATTGTGGCCCTGACTATTCGAGCCACCGCCATGAATGCCCCATCGCGTGGACGCGACAGGGAGAAAAGCTCATGGCTCAGGCCAGCCCCGGGCTTACCGGGCCGCGCGTCCTCGTGGTGATGGACGACCCGCTCGCGAAGGTGCTCGAGGTCGTACTCCGACACGGCCGCTACCAGAGCCACGTGACCGCCGACCGTGCCGAGTTCTCGCGGCTTCTGAGCACCTGGGCTCCGCACGTCGTGCTCCTCGATCTCGACCTTCACCCCACATTCCTGGAGCTGAGTCAGAGCGGTCCGAACAAAGCAGTACCCACCCTGGTGTTTACCCGTAGACGAGACACAGCGCTGAAGCTACGCGCCTTTGAGCACGGCGCGGAGGACATCCTGCGGATCCCCTTCCTACTGAGCGAGATCGTGGCCCGACTCTATGCCGTGGTCCGGCGGACCCAGGGTATCGAGGTGCCACTTCTACCCAGGATTCGGGTCGACTCTGTCGAGGTCGATCTCATCGAGGACCGTTTGCACGTTGACGACCAGGAGCCCATTTCCTTGACGCTGACAGAGTCGACCCTTCTATACCTGCTCGCAGCCAACGCCGGAAGCGTCGTCGAACGAGAGGACATCATCACGAGCATCTGGGACGGTGTGGTGGACATCGAGAGCAACGCCGTCGACAGTCACATCCGCGACTTGCGCGTGAAGCTCGGGGATACCTGGCCCTCATCCAGGTTCATCGAGACCATCCCCGGTAAGGGCTATCGCTGGCGGCACGTTTCCCCGCTGGAGCGACCGAACTAGGGATCACCCGCCCGACCGCCCCGGGTGCCGTCAGGGTCTCGAGGCGAATCGTCTCGTGTCCCGCTCGGGTCAGGACGAGCCAATGTCTCGAAATTCGCGCTGTTTGGCCTTGACTTGCTGAAATTACGGGATTACAAGTTTTCTGATAGCGAAAGCAGGAGGCTGAGGTGGCAACTACAGAAGAGGTCAAAGGGTGGCTCACCGGGCGGCTCCCCAAGGAGTGGTTCGCCGGTGCGCCTGAGATTCGAATGGACGAGGACGAGATCTGGGTCATCGGCACGCTGCCGGATGTCCCGGCGACGGGCGGGCAGGACGCCGTAAAGGCGGCCCGTGAGGGCGCGATCCAGCGGTTCCGCGAAGGGACGCGGGAGGAGCGCATCAAGATCGCGGACGAGGCTCGCCAGCGGTTCGGGAAGAACCTCGCCTGGGGCGCGAAGGTGGGTGACCAGACCGCTCTCTTCACGCACATGGCCGTGCCGGTCATGACGCGGCTACGCCTCCCCGAGCGCGAGCTGCTCGACACGCTCGTTCGCTCCGGTGTCGCACGCAGCCGCTCGCACGCGCTCGCGTGGTGCGTGCGTCTCGTCGCCAAGAACGAGGCTTCGTGGATCACCGAGCTGAAGGAAGCGCTCTCGAAAGTGGGAGACGTGCGTTCGCAGGGGCCGCTCAACTAGTGGCGACCGAAGTTCGCGAAGCGCTCAAGGCTGAGCCCGATCCGGCGAGCGCGCTGCTCGACGCGTACTCGCAAGCCGTCATCAAGGTCGTCGAGCGGGTCTCGCCGAGCGTCGTCAACGTCCGCCGCGGACGAAGCGGCGGCAGCGGCGTGATCGTCGCGCCCGACGGCTATGCACTCACGAACGCGCACGTCGTTGACGGCGCGCGGGAGGTCGCGGTCACGCTGGACAGCGGCGCCGAGCTCACAGCGGCGGTCGTCGGAACCGACAGCGCAACCGACCTCGCCGTCATCCGCATCCTGGGCTCCGGGCTTCCAGCGGCGGAGCTCGCCGAGACCGAGTCCTTACGGGTCGGTCAGCTCGTGATCGCGATCGGCGATCCGCTTGGCTTCCACTCGACCGTCACGACCGGTGTCGTGAGCGCGCTTGGTCGATCGCTCTCCGCGCGGGATGGCCGACTCATCGAGAACGTGATCCAGACGGACGCCGCGCTGAACCCGGGAAACTCCGGGGGTCCGCTCGTCGACACCCACGCCAAAGTCGTCGGCATCAACACGGCGATCATCCCCACGGCGCAAGGCATCTGCTTCGCGATCCCGGCCGCGACCGCGCGGATCGTCGCGGGAATGCTCATCCGCGATGGTCGCGTGCGTCGCGCCTATCTCGGGATCGGCGGCGCGGCTACGGCAATCGGTCGGCAGCTCGCGAGCGAGCTCGGGATCCCGAACATGTCCGGTATTCGCGTTCTCGAGGTGGTCGCGGGTGGACCCGCGCAACGCGCAGGTCTCGCGGTCCGCGATCTGATCGTGAGTCTCGATGGCTCTGCGGTCGCGACGCTGTCGGACCTGCAGCGGAGTCTGGGCGCGGATCGGATCGGTCGCTCGGTCGAGGTCGGCTACGTCCGTTTTGGCGAGCTGCACCGGACGACGGTCACACCGGTGGAGGCCCGCTAGCTCTTCTAGGGCAGCATTCCATCGATGGATCTGGTGATCCGACGCGCGCGGCGCTCCGATAAGCGCGGCGTCCTGGCCGCCGTCCGCACGGGAGTCGGGCGGGCGCATCGTCGGCATGGGAAAGCTCACCGTGGTATCGCCGACCGAGGCGTGGCTCGAAGGCGGTCGCGTCGCGCCGCGGTGGCGACGAAAGGGGATCGCGACGGCGCTCATCGCGCACCGCATCGCGTATGCGCGTGACCGAGGGTTCCGCGTGCTCCGGTTCTCGACCGCGTCCGACAACACGCCCATCCATCGGGCCGCGAGGCACTTCGGGTTTACGCGCGTCGGAGCGCTGTCGCGACGCGAGGCGACCGCCAGACCCGGTCAGTTGCCGGTCCGGGCGACCCCCGCGCAAGAGCGAGCCGTCCTGCAGCGTGTCGGACGGCTCGTTCAGCTGGGGCATGGCTGGGAATGGCGCGAGATCACATCGCGCGACGTGCGGTCCGCGATCGCGAGATCTCGCGTGTTCGTCTCCGGAAAAGGCGTTGGCGCGGCGGCGATCCTCGGCGATCGCTACGAAAAGACATTGATGATCGCGGCGATCGGTGGCCCTGTGGCGCCGCTCACCGAATTGCTCCGCGCTCTCCGCGCTGAGGCCCGACGTCGGGAGCTCGACGACGTGTCCTTCTATGTGTCGAACGCCGAGGATCGCCGTGCCGCTCGGGCCGCCGGCTACACAAGGCCCTGGTCGGGCGAGGTCTATCTCTTTGAGAAGCGATTTACGCGACGAGCTGGATGAGCGCCCTCGCCTGCTCCACGGTGATGTCTTGACCGTGGATGGTCTTCGCGTGTAGCTGCGCCATCCGCACGATCTCGTCCTCATCCCGGCTGCGCACCTCGAATCCGCACGGGCACCGAAGGCTTCGGAGTTCAGCCACGACAGCCTCTTACCACTGGTTCCAGTCTGACCCGATCCAGACGTGAACGTCAGCCTCGCCGTCGAAGAGTTTTCCGAAAAACTCGCGGATTTGGGGCGAGCCCGCGAACTGCTGAATTCCCTCGAGGGAGGACCAGGTATCGATGCCAAAGAAAGCCCTCGGATCCTGTGGGTCCAGATAGACGGCGTGAGTTAGATCGCCCGCCTGTTTCGCCATGTCTTTGGTCGCGCGCGTTACGTCGTCGTGATATTTCTTGGCCGCTGGTGGCGCTTCCCGGAGCCGGCCCCTGATCGTCACCGTGTATGTCATCGCATTCCTCCCGTCGCGCACTCGGATCGTGCGACGGGCTCCTTGTGATTTCCTTGTGGTGTGCGGATCAGCATCTGCGGACGGCTCCGGGTGGAGACGGACGCGGGCGCTCTCGAGGAGGAGTCCCTTCCTGGTCGGCTGGGCCGACGCCTCTGGGTCTACCTCGTGCTGAATCGCAGGCGCCCGATTGGCCGCGGCGAGATCGGCGAGGCACTCTGGGGCGAGGACACGCCAGAGGCCGCCGACGCTAGCCTGAACGCGCTCGTGAGCCGCCTGCGCTCGGCGATCCGGACGGTCGCGCCGGACGTCAAGCTCCGGGCATCCGGCGGCACCTATTCCCTCGCATTGCCCGCTGACGTCTTCGTCGATCGGGAGCGCGCGTGGACCGCGATTCACCACGTTGAGGCGCTCCGCCGCCAAGGAGACTCCGTCAACGCATGGGCCGAGGCCGTGATCGCGAACGAGATCGCCGCCCGCAGCCTCCTGCCTGGCGAGGATGGAGCATGGATCGAGGCGGAACGCCGCACGCTCAGGGACACCGAGCTACAGGCGCTTGAGGCGATCGGTCAGGCGGAGATCGATCGCCACCGTGCGGACGAAGCCGAGCGAGTCGGACGCAGACTCATAGCGGCGGACCCTCTGCGCGAGTCGGGGTATCGGTTGCTCATGCGCGCACTCGCCGCAGGCGGGAATCCCGCCCAGGCCGGGCGCGTCATGGACGAATGTCGCTCCGCGCTAGCAGCCGCTGCGGCATCGCCGTCGGCCGAGACCGAGCGGCTCTACCGCGAGATCGTCGGTCGATCGAGCCGGCTCAGCTCGAGCGCGGGGTAACCGCTTCGGGCCAGACTCTTAGTGTGCGCAAGGTGGCCAACCGCGGCTGAGCATCGCACTCCTGAGCT
>VBEU01000171.1 GCA_005883775.1 Chloroflexota bacterium
CGTCTTCCCTGTCCCGAGCTCGCCGGACAGGGCGAAGACGTCGTTCGGTCGCGCCGCGCGTCCGAGACGTTCGCCGAGCCGCTCGGTGTGCAGCGAGGAATGACTGACGAGGTCGATCGCCACCACGTCAGGAAGATCGACCGGCGGCGGATTCGCGAACGAAGCGTCGACGGTCGAGGAAAAGCCGAAGCGTGATGCCGAGGTAGGAGCCGAAGAGTGCGGCGAAGATGGCGAGCCACCACTCCGTCGGCACGGCGCAGGCCGGCGTGATACCGAAGGCGCATCCGAGATTTCCGATGAGTGGAAGAAATGCCAGCGCGCCGACGAATCTCCGCCGCTTGACGAGGGAGGTGCGCTGGGCTTCGAACGCCTCGCGCCTTTTGTCTTCCTCGTGCGAGCCGCGTTTCTCCGCGCGTTGGGTGCGCTGCTCGGGGCGCTCGCGCCGATCGCGGCGCCGTCGACGTCGTGCCACGAACGGAGGCTAGCGCTCGGAGGGACTGCGGTCGCTCGGGCTCGGGGATAGCTCTTCGTCGGTCTGCGCGGGCTCCTCTTGATCGACGTCGCCTCGATCAGCATCGGCCACGGCACGCTCCACGGGCGCGTAGGCCGCCGGACCTTCGCCCATGACGACATCGGGTGACGGCGTCTCGGCCCGACCGACGTCGGCGGTGCTGAAGACGAAGAGCCGCGCCGATGCCGTATGGATCGCCGCGCGCGCGCCGGCAAGCGCCGCGAAGGGCTCGTAGACGGCGCGCGGCAGCACAGCCGATCCGAAGCCCATCAGGCAGAGGACGGTCGGCCTGTCGTCGCGGCTGGGTGACCCCGACGCGGTCACCGTATCGCCGTACACCACACGAAGGCCGGCGGGAGGAACGCCACCCGCAACGAGTCCGGCGACGCCGCACGCGTGCGCGCGCGTGATGACCTCCGCCGACACGCGTGCGCCGCCGACAATGATCCGGCCGGCGAGACGGACGTCGATGCGCGTCGGGGCGAGGTCCGCGTCCGGCCCGTCGACGCCGAGTGTCAGCTCGCCGATCGCGTCCGGGCCGTACGCCGCGGCAGCCTGGAAACACCACGCCTCGCCCTCGATCTCCACGACCGCGTCGTCGGATCGCGCGACGGTGCCGTCGAGGGTCGCGCGCACCGTCCAACGATCGACGATCGGGGCGATGTAGAGGTCACCATCGACCGTGACATGCAGGAGGCGTCCATCGATCGGTGCGGTGACGCTACGCGCAAAGCGGCGCCCGACGCGCGCGAGCACGGTTCCGGCGACCACGTCGCTGCCGACACGCACCCGCAGCTCGCGATCGAGATCCGAAGGCGAAAGGCCGAGACGCCGGGCGCCGGGCACGCGCAGCGCGCCCGCGAGGGCCGCGCCTGCCGCGATGATGTCGCCCGCGCGCACGAGCTCGCCGACCTGCGCGCGCTTGGTCACGCCGATGGGCAGCGGGTGATCGGCCGTCCAGCGCTCGCGACGCCACGTCATGTCGACGTTCTCTCTTCGGCGGTCGCTCCAAGCGCGGTATGCCATCGTGCGACGGCCGGGATGCGCTCGCCGTCGCGCTCGGGAAGCGAGAGCGGTCGGCCGCGCGCATCGATGAGCACTCCAAGCTCGCCCGACCGTCCGTGCCCACGCACGCCCGCGCCGTTCACCGCGACCTCGACGTCGGCGCCCATGGCTACGAGGCCGAACGATCCGGGAATCACTCGGGCCACGCTCCGGCCGGACGCGCGAACGATCCGGATCTTCGCAGGCCGGCGAGGGATCACCGAGACGACCATCGCGATGCGCTCGGCAGGCCCCTCGTCGGGCTCGCGGAAGACCGTCGAGACCGCGCTCGGCTCGAGGCCATCGACCAAAACGAGAAGGCTCTGCCCAGACTTTGGGAACGACGCCGCGCGGCCGGTGATGAGGATGGACGGAGCTGAACGCATCGCGCTGACGTCGAGCCCGGCTTCGGCCGTGTCGCGCAGCGCGTGCGCGATCGCCTCGCGGGCGAGCGCCATCTCGAGGAGGACCGTGGCCTCCGCTGTCGCCGGACCTTGTGGCCGGCGCCCGCGATTGAATACGCGCTCGAGCAGCGCGGGGGCGTCGATCGGCCAGGGCAGCCAGCGGCGCACGTTGTCGAGGCTGGCGCGCGCGACGACATGATCCGCGCCCATCCCCAATCCGAGCGGGACGAGGTGGGCGGCCTCGGTTCGACCGTCCGGGCTTGCGAGGACGAACGACGTCGAGCGCTCGGTCACGTCGACGGCAAGCGCGTTCGCCCCGGTCGTCGCCGCAAGAGCCCGTGCAGCGTCCTCGATGACGGCATCGCGCAACACGACCTCGCCGTTGCCACCGCGGCGCAGATCGCGGAGGGCCTCGACCATCTCGGACGGCGCTCCGAACCGCTCGAACTCGAAGGGACTGGCGTGCATGCGGAGGCCATGAGCGACACGTGTGTCGACGAGGCCAAAGATGCGCGGCATCGGCCGCTGCGCACCGCAGCCCAGACGCAGCGCTTCGAGAAGCTCGGCGAGCGCCCCCTCGTCCTTGGCCCCTCCTTGGATCGCGACGACGTCGGGCTTCGCGTCGCGTAGGGCCTGTGCGGCCTCGACGAAGGACCGTGGGTCGGTCGCGCGAACACGCGCCACGATCTCGGCGCCCGACGCGAGCGCGAGATGAGCGACGGCGCGACGCGACGCCTCTTCGCGGCCATGAACGAGGGCGACGCGAAGCGATCGTCCGAGCGCGACGCCCGTCTGCTCGACCGGTGCTTCGGTCCCGGTCGAGACCGTCATCGCGAGAGCGTCGTGGTGCGCGCCGCCTCCTGAACGAAGGCGTCGAAGATCCGGCGCGCCTCGAGCGAGACCTCGCTGGTCCGCTCGGGGTGCCACTGCACGCCCACCACCCACCGACGATCCGCGAGCTCGAATGCCTCCACCAGGCCATCGACGACAGCCGTCGCGACGAGTCCGTGCCCGAGCGTCTCTTCCGTCACCGCCTGGTGATGCCGCGAGTTGACCGTAAGCGGAGCTCCGCCCGTGGCTTTTGCGAGCCGCGAACCCGGGCGCACCGTCACGCCCGGGTGCTCGACGAGGCCTTCGCGCTCTTCAGGCCGGTGGCCCGGAACATCCTGAACAAGACTCCCATCGCACACGACGTTGAGGATCTGAAAGCCGCGGCAAATCCCGAGGATCGGGAGGTCGCGCTCGATCGCGGACTTCGCGATCTCGATCTCGAGTTCGTCGCGGTCACGGTCTACGTCGGCGCACGCGATGTCCACCGCCCCGTATCTCGTTGAGTCGATGTCGCCGCCACCGGAGATGCAGATGCCATCGACGTCGCTGGGTATCGGGTCACCCGGGTGAAGCACGACGAGGTCCGCGCCGGCGCCCTCGAGAGCATCACGGTACCGCTTGTGCGATGCCTCTTGGAGCGCCGAGGGTCGCGACAGCGTGAGCGCGATCCGCGGGCGCACTCCCGTCATGGTATGGAATCGCGCAGGCTCGCGCGGTCGATGAGCTCGATGAGGACACCGCCCGACGCTCGCGGGTGGATGAACGCGATCATCCCCTCGGCGCCTCGTCGTGGGACGCGGTCCACAAGCTCGACCCCGTCTCGCTGGAGCTGCCCGAGGGTCCCGGCGAGGTCTTCGACGACGTAACAGACGTGGTGGAGCGTGGGTTTCGGGTGATCGGCCACGAACTTCGCGACCCCCGACTCTCGGTCGGTCGGCTCGATGAGCTCGATCCGCTGCCTGGCGTCGCCGACGAACACGACGCGAACGTGTTGGTCGGCAAGCTCGTGGATGCGGTCGGCGCTGAAGCCGAGCGTGTCGCGGAAGAAGGGGAGCGCCTCTTCGATGTGCGGGACCGCGATCGCGACGTGGTGCAGCGGGCCCAGCTTCACAGCCGCGGCGGAACGTACGTGCCGAAAACGCCGCGCAGGTCGGTGCAGATCTCGCCCAGGGTGACATCGGCTTCGACCGCCCCGAGGATGAACGGCACCAGGTTCGCCGTCCCACGCGCAGCGGCTTCGAGGTCTTCTCGGGCTTTCGTGGCGCGGCCGGCATCGCGCCGTCGCCGCAGATCGGCAAGCCGCTCGCGCTGGCGCTCGAGCACGGCCGGGTCCACTCGAGTGATCGGGATGTCGGGCCCCTCGCTTTCGGCACGGTACGCGTTGACGCCCACGATGACCTTTTCTTTGCTCTCGATCGCGCGCTGCTGCTTGTAGGCGGAGTCCTCGATGGCGCGCTGCTGATAGCCGCGCTCGATCCCGGCGAGCGCGCCCCCCTCGTGATCGATCTTGGCGATCTCGGCGAGCGTGCGGCGCTCGATATCGGCGGTCAACGCTTCGATCGCGTGAGCACCCCCGAGCGGGTCGATCGTCTCGGCGACCCCCGATTCCTCGGCGATGATCTGCTGCGTCCGCAGAGCGATCCGCACGGATTCCTCGGTCGGGAGGCCGAGCGCTTCGTCGTACGCGTTGGTGTGGAGCGA
>VBEU01000172.1 GCA_005883775.1 Chloroflexota bacterium
GCCATCCACAGCTGCGTTCCGCTGCTTCCGACAACGGGCCGCCCGAAAGAGGATTCCGCGTACGCGATATACGGCGCCACCCCGAGCGCGAAGGCGATCACGAGGAGGGCGAGCGGAGTGGCCGTGCGGCGAAGGCCGTGGCGGAGCGCCACCACAAGCATCGTCACCGGAAGCGCGACGACGAAGAGGGGACGTGTGAGCGCCGAGGCCGCGAAGAGAAGCCCGGCGAACAGCCCGCCGGCTTTGCGACTCGGGATGAGCATTGCTCCGGCCGCGACCGACCCGACCATGAGCGTGGTGCCAAAGACGTCGGAGAGCGCGTGAGCGCCGAAGAAGGCGAACGAGGGATTGAGTGCGACCAGCCCAGCGGCGATCAGGCCGCCGCGCCTTCCGATCAGGGTTGCGGCGTACTTCGCGACCACCACAACGAGGATCGCGATGAGGATCGCCTGAACGAACGTGATCCCCCACATGGAGCAGCCGCGCACGCAGAGCGGTGCGATGAAGAGCGGATAGCCCGGAAGACGGAGCGGCTCCGCCACGAATGCTTCAGCTCCGGTGGCGCGCGTGTACTCGCCCGTCGCGACGATTCCTCGAGCCAGTGCGAGGTACTCCTGCTGATCGTCTCGGACCGGGTCCCATTCCGGCGCGAGGTACGCGCCGTAGGCAAGCGTGAGCAGAAACCCGACCCCCGCGAACGCGACGATGACCGCGTCACCGCGAAGTCGGTCGGCCACCGTCTCGAAAGCGTGTCTCACGGCGCGAGGGTGGGAAGCTCCGCGATGGCGTCGCCGCGAAGGCGAAACCGCTTGAGGTCGGCGGTCGAGAGCGCCGCGAGTCCGTAGCAGATCACGGCGGCCGTCCCAAGCCCGGTGAAGCCGACGGCCAGCGCGAGTCCCGTTGCCAGGATCGCGCCCACGACCGACGCCGTGCCGTTGACCGCCCACACCCAGGTCACGAGGCTCGGGTCCGTCGCGCCGACTTGGGAGACGACGTTCGGGAAGACCGATCCGAGTGGCAGACCGACGAGGGTCGCGGCAACGAGCGCGATCCCGACGCGCACGAGGAGCGGTCCCGCAAGCGTCGCGTCCGTGACTATCGGCAGCAGCGCGAGCGTGAGCAGCAGCCCGACCGCGCTGAGGAGGGCCGGCAAGCGCGGGCCTCCGCGGATCCGCGACGAGACCGCGCTCCCGCAGGCTGCTCCACCAAGCAGCGCGGCGATGCCGACTGCAAGGGCGAGGCTCGGTTGCCCGAGGTAGAGCGTGAGCCGCTGCAGCAGGACGAGCTCCGTCGCGATGAAGCCGAGCCCGATCGCGATCGACGTCACCGTTCCAGGGGGCACCGCGCGCCCGCTGGCTCGGCGGGCCTGCGCGTAGATCGGCAGCACCGCGAGGCCAATGCCGAGCGCGAGCGCGAGGACGAGAGCCGAAAAGAGAATGCCGTACCCGTAGGGCAGGTCGGCGCGACCACTGAGGACCGCGCTCAGCGGGACGGTGTCGAAGAAGAACGGGCGGTCGTCCGTGGCGGGTGTCTCTTCGACCGATGACATGAACGGTTCGCCCGGGTGGAGCGCGGTCCCCGATCAGGAGGAGTCCGAAATTCCCGTACCGGAGGACGGCGATGTGAGTCTCGGGATTGCTCTTCCCGAGCGCGGTGAGCCCGGCGACCGCGATCTTGAACGTGCGGACGATCTCGACCGGCGGATCGCGATACCAGCGGCCGACGGAGAGCGAGCCGCCCGGGGCCAGATGAGCCAGATAGTCGGCCATTGCCTCCTGGGTGTAGAGGTAACTCTCGGTCAGGGCGTACGCGCCGCTCGAGAGTGCCGCGAAGCTATCGACCACGGTCATGACGACCAGGTCGTAACGATCGGCGGAACGGCGCACGAAGCTGCGCGCCTCGTCCTCGACCAGGTGGACACGCGTGTCCGCATAGACCTCGCCGCTGTATTCGGCGTAACGCCCGCGCATCAGCGCGACGACCGCGCGGTTGACCTCGACCGCGGTGACCGACCGCGCGCCGTGTCGGAGCGCCGTCATCACGTCGATGCCCCCGCCGGGACCGATGACGAGCACGTTCGAGCGCGCGGCCAGCTCATACGGCGCCCCGAGGACGCTCGCGTCGAGGACCGCGAGGTCGCTGGGCGAGCTCATCCCGATGATCGGCGTGAGCGCTCCCATGTCGAGCTCCATGGCAAGCGCCGGCGGGCGTGACTCCGTCGGATAGCTCGGATCGATGAGGAACGCGTAGTGGATGGAATCGCCGCGCGATCCGAAGCGCATCACGTCGACGCGCGCGAGCGGATCCCAGCGCGCGATATCGCGCGTCATGCCCTCGGCGAGATCCGCGCCTGTCGACTTGAGGGGCCCCGGCCGCGGCGGCGCGAGCAGCTCACCCCACACACCGAGCATCGCGACCAGACCGACCGCGGCCCCGATGGTGGTGACCCGGCGGAGGTCCCGATGGCGAGGTATCCGAGCAGACCGCCCGTCGCGGCACCCGCCAGGTCGAACGCGTAGATCGTGCCGCTCGCCGCCGGAGCATCGCGCAGCGAGCGGACGATGATCCAGCTCGCGAGGAGCACGGGCGGCACGCCGAGCACGTATGCCGCCGCACTCGTCGGAAACATCCCCACGACGAGCGGGTCGAGCTGAGTCTCGACCAAGAGTGCCGCGAGCACGGCGAGAGCGGCCGCGATCGCGAGCCGGCTTGTGCCGATCCGCTGCCTCTCGCGATCGAGCGTCGCCGCGGCGGTCGCGCCGATCGCGACGCCCATCAGCGCGCCGCTCACCACCAGGAACGTGAGGTGATAACCGAGCGTCGCGCTGAAGAGCCGAGTCTGTGCGAATTGGAAGAGGAGGCCGGCGGCGGAAACGAGAAAGACTCCGCCCAGCTGGGCCCGTCGTGGCACCTGGGAACCCTACCGATGGCCGCCTTGAGCAGGCTGTCGGTACGGGAGCAATACCCGGGCGTCTCGGCCAGGTCCCACCAAATCAGACGAGCGCTCTCGTCTCCGACACCCTGACAGAACCGCCGTCGTCGGCCATGCTCGGGGGGCGGCAGCGGGAGCGGGACGTGTCGTCTCGCGTCCTCAGCGAAAACCCCAAGGAGGTATTCATGGAGCAGACCAAGGAATTCTCTTTGACACTGGACGATCGGCCGGGCACCCTCGCGAAAGCGACCGACGCGATCGCGAAGGCCGGAATCAACGTCGAGGGCTACTGCGCGGTGCCCTCAGGAAATAGCGGAAAGGGCACCTTCCGCGTTGTCACCAAGGATCCGGCAAACACGCGCAAGGCACTCGAGGCCGCCGGGTTTAAGGTGCAGGACGAGCGCGACGCCGCGATCATCGATGTGGAGGACCGCAGCGCCGACGACTTCTCCAAGCTGCGCGACACACTCCAGGAGCTGACGCCCGCACGACGCAGGTAAACGGGAGACACACTCCGCTCCTGCTGCCGCCGCAAATCTAGCGCGCGAGAAAGAACCGCCAGGTTCCGAGCGCGATGCTCGCCGCGGATGCGAGCCCAGCGATCGCTAACGAGGTCGCGACCAGCACCCAGTCCCGCGCGCGGATTGGTCGCGGCCGTGCGAGGGTGCGACAGCCGGGCTCCGCGAAACCCCGGCCGTCCATCGCGAGGGCGAGACGCGTCGCGCGGCGGATCGATGCGACGAGCAGGGACTGGGTCATCGCGAAGAAGCCGGTAACGCGCGAGAGCGGTCCACGCGCGTCATCGAGCCCACGCGCACGGCGCGCGAGCCCGATCGTCTCCCATTCATCCGCGAAGAGCGGCATCAGCCGGAATGCCGCGAGGGCGCCGACCGTGAAGCGGCGCGGCGCGTGAAGGTGTTCGGTCAGGGCGTCGGCGAGGTCGGTCGGGTCGATGCTCGCAACGGCGACGATGCCCGCGAGCGCGATGCCGACGAGACGTAGACCGATCGCGGCGCCGCCGACGACGTCGCCGCTGAGCAGCGCGTTGAAGAATCCGATCCCCACCGCCGCGACGAAGACCGGGAGAGCCCGGCGGAGCAAGGCTCGTGGAGGGATGCCGGTGAGCGGAATGACCGCGATCTCTGCAACGAGGACGAGCGTGGGCGTGATCAGGTCGATCGTGAGGAAGAGCGTGAACATGAGAACGAGCGCCGCCGCGATCTTCGCGAGCGGGTGCGTGCGCGCGAGCGGTGCCCGCGGATCAGGTGTGAGCGGCTCGAGGAGCCTCACGCTGCGCGCCCTCCCACAAGACGAAGGCGCTCGTCCGCGAAGGCATCGACAAAGAGCTCGTCGTGGCTTGCGAACGCGATCGCGCCCCCGCCATCGCGATATTCCGCGAGCAGTGTCAGCAGCTCGGCGAACGTGCGGCGGTCCTGGCCGAACGTCGGCTCGTCGAGGACGAGCGCGCCGGGCGAGGTCGCGAGAGCGGTCCCGACCGAGAGACGCCGCTTCTCCCCGCCCGAGAGGGTGAATGGATTCGCAGCCGCGACCTTCGAGAGATCGAGCCGCTCGAGCAGCTCGCGCACGCGTTGCTCGATCTCGCCGGCCGCCACGCCGATCGCGCGCGGTCCGACCCGGAGCTCGTCGTCGACACGGGCCGCGACGAGCTGGTGCTCGGGGTCTTGGAAAACGGTGCCGATTCTCCGAACGAGCGCTCGCGGCCTCAGACGCGACGGCTCATCGCCGAATGCCCGCACCTCGCCGCCCCGCGGCCGGAGCAACCCCGCGAGCAGCAGCGCGAGCGTCGACTTCCCGCTGCCGTTCGGCCCAGTGATCGCGAGGGCGCTGCCGTGCCGAACGGTGGCCGAGATCCCGTCCAGAGCGGGGGCCGCCCCCCGCGGATATAGATAGGTGAGATCGCGGGCGACGATCGCCTCGCCGCCGGGTGTCGTTCGGCGAGGCGGTGCCGCGGGCGCCGCGCCAGGCACCCAGACGCCGAGGTCCTTGAGACGCTCCGCCTCGCGCGCGAAAACGGCGCGCGGAGGGCCTTCGGCGACGACGCCACCACCGGCGTCGATCACGATCACGCGGTCGACGAGTGGCAGTGCGTCGGCGATCCGATGCTCGACCATCACCATCGTTACCTCGCGGCGCTCGGCGACGCGAGCGATCACCTCGCGAACGGCACGCGCGCCCTCCGGGTCCAGGTTCGCGGTCGGCTCGTCGAGGAGCAGCACCCGAGGCCGCAGCGCGAGGATCCCGGCGATGGCGAGGCGCTGCTTTTCGCCGCCGGAAAGCGCCGCGGTCGCGTGGTCCTCGCTGTAGGGGAACCCGACGTCCGCGAGCGCGCGGTGGACACGCGGCCAGATCTCGTCCGTCGGCACGCAGCGGTTCTCGAGCCCGAACGCGACGTCGTCACCGGAGCGCGCCATGACGAGCTGGGTTTCCGGATCCTGCAGGACGAGGCCGGCGTCGCCACGGACCGAAAGCTCGCCCTCCTCGTCCGCAGCGCCGCTCCGATCGAGCAGGCCGGCGAGAGCCTGAAGAAGCGTGCTCTTCCCCGCGCCGGACGCTCCTATTAATAGGACGCGCTCGCCCTCCTCGATGGTGAGATCGAGGCCGCGCAGCGCCCACGCCTTGCGGCCGGGGTGGCGCCACCCCCAGCCGCGCGCGCGAATGGCCGGCTCGCTCAGACGCGTTGCTGCGAGCGCCCGGCTGGGAACTGCGCGAGCACTCCGGTCTGCACGAGAGAGCGCATGAGGAGCCACGAGCCGATCCCCGCGATGACGATCGCGCTGACGACCATGAAGACGAGGATCACGAGCTGAGGACCGAGTCCGATGTCGGCGTAGTAGAGCGGGGTGTCGTGGATCCATGCTGCGATCGCCGTCCCGACCGCCGCGATCAGCGCGACGGCTATGGTCCAGCGGCGATAGCCCACGACGAGGAACACGATCTCGGCGCCGAGGCCCTGAAGCGCTCCGGACAGGAGCGTGTCCAGTCCCCACTGCGATCCGAGGATCGCCGAGACGCTCGCGGCGACGAGCTCGGTGAACAGCGCTGCGCCGGGTTTGCGGATGATGAGACCGCCGAGCACCGCCGGAACGAGCCAAACGCCGTAGAGGATGTTCTGTGCGGGCGGGATCGCGACGAACGCCGGCGTCGCGGCCGCCCAAACCTGATTCCACGCCCAGAAGACGACGCCGAAAGCGATCGCGATCGCGGCGGCCACCACGATATCGACCGTGCGCCAAGACCAGTCAGCCCTGTTCACGTCACGTACCTCCCATTGGTGTTTCGAAGACGAGCAACGTTCCTTTGTCGAGCGAGACGCTCGCGGGCAGCGACGCGACCTCGTTGCTGAGACCGCGTGCGCGTCCGAAGCGGAGCGTCTCGCCTTTGAGCGGGTAGCGCAGGCCCTCCGTCGCGACGCCGCCGGCGTCGCCGCTCACGGGAAGGAGCGTCACCAGGGCGCCCACCGGCCCGGCGAGGGCGAGCGAACCTTTACCACGAACGGCGCGGATCCGAAGCGCACCGCGGCGCGCCTCGATGCGAACACCGTCGTATCCGGGATCGGCGAGGAGAAGAAGGTTCGCGGCCTCGTGATCGAGCCGGTCGCCGCCGAGCGCGCCGAGGACCACCACCTCGGTCGCACCCGCCGCGATCGCCTGAGCGATCGCGAGCTCGAGGTCCGACTCGTCCTTTGCCGCGGGGAATTTGGCGACCGGAATGCCCTGTCGAGCGAAACGCACCACACCGGCGTCGCCGAGCGAGTCCATGTCGCCGACGATGAGGTGGGGAAGTACCTTCCAGCGCTCGAGGGCGAACGCCCCGCCGTCGGCCGCGACGACGTAATCCTGCGCGCCGATAACGGCGCGATCCGATGGCAGCACGTCACCGTGCGCGACGACGACGGCCCTCATCGCTGGCAAAACAAAAGCGGCGCCTGAGCGCCGCTCGCAAGGGATTCCACGCGTTTCGACTCCCTACGCTGACATTACTCAGATCAGGTTCTGGGGTCTGCGGCTATCCGCACTCTCAGCGCCCCCTTCGTCGGGCGCTCCCCCGTCGTATTCAGTTGTGTGCAGATTCTAGCCGAAGCTGCCTCAGACACGAAGAGGACCAAGCCCGTGTCGGGCCTGGCCCTCGATCGACCGTTGGGTGTGGTGTGGCTACGCGGCTTTGCGATCCTCCGCGTGGCTGACCACTGCGACGCTGCCCCGTGACGGCGCGACTAGCCACGCCACGACCAGGACCGCGAACGATACGAATGCGAGGATCTCCATCTCCGCCTCCTTAGATCTGGTACGCGGCTTCGCGGTGCTGCGACGCGTCGAGACCGAGGACTTCCTCGCTCTCGGGGACGCGCAGTCCGACGAAGACGTCGATGAGCTTCAAGATCACGAACGTCATAACGGCCGAGTAGATGATCGACGCGGCCACCGCGATCGCCTGGATGCCGAGCTGTCCGGGGTTGCCGTACGCGAGCCCGTCCTTTGCGCCGCTGTTGATCGCTACGGTCGCGAAGATGCCGGTCGCGAGCGCGCCCCAGGCGCCGCCGACGCCGTGGACGCCGAAGACGTCGAGCGCATCGTCGACCTTGAGGCGCTTCGTGAGCTGGATCGCGGTGTAGCAGAAGACGCCGGCTCCGAGTCCGATCAGGATCGAGGCCGAGACATCGACGTAGCCGGATGCGGGTGTGATCGCGACGAGACCTGCGACCGCACCGGCCGCGGCACCGAGCACGCTCGGGGCACCCTTGTGCAGCCATGAGACGGTCATCCACGTGAGCGCAGCCATCGCCGCAGCGGTGTTCGTCACGACGAATGCGTTCGCCGCGAGACCGCCGGCGGTGA
>VBEU01000173.1 GCA_005883775.1 Chloroflexota bacterium
GAGCGGACGCGGAAGAGGAAGTATCTCGAGCGGGACCATGGAGCGGACGCGCTCGGGTTGGCTCAAGGCAAGGTGAAGAGTACGGCCCTCCTCGAGTCCACGATGGCCCCGACGACGCGGCCGTCGCGCGACATGGTGACGTCGTTGATCGTCCCGCCGACTCCGAGCTCCTCGGCCGTGCCGTCCGCCGGAGCGAAGACGAGGAGCCGGTCGGTCCCGTCGAGGACTGCCACGCGCTGGCCCGTGACGAGACGTCGTCCGTCCACGAGCGGCGCCGTCCACTTCGCCGTTCCGTCCTGGCCGACCGCGACGAGCGAGGTCTGATCGAGCAGATACAGGGTGCCGTCGGGCGCGAACGCGACGTCCCGTACGACCCCCCCGACGCGGGTCAGCGTCTTCGGGTCGGCGAGGGCGAAGCGGTACGTGCCCTGGTCGGTGACGGCCGAAGCGAACTTCGCGGTACGGTCGACTGCGAGGGCAGTCCCTACGCCGGCGACCCGCGCGACGGCCCTGAGCTGAGAGTCGGTGCCCGGCCGGAAAACCTCGATGTCGAACGCGCCGCCGCTCGTCGTGCCGACGTAAACGTCACCGGCGTCGCTCGCCGCGAGGCGGGCGCCGGCGGCCGGGGTCACGATCGGGAACGGATCCCCAAGCGGCTCACCGTCGGCGGTCCGTCCGCCGATGAGCCCCGGGCCGCCCCCCGGAAGCCCGGTCGAACCGGTCGAGGCTGCGACGAAGACCCGGGTCGACGGAACGAACAGCATCTGGGTCGCGGCGCCGGTGAAGCGCATACCGTCTCCGATGTTCTGGCCGTTGGGCACCGCGAGGAACGTCACGACCTGGCCGCCCACCGCGAAGGTCTGATGATCGCCGTCGACCGAGAACTGCAGCACGCTCATCCCGGCGTACCCCTGCGGGAGCGCGGTGAGAGCGCCCTTTGGATCGAAGAGCGCCGCGTAGCCGTCGTCGCTGCCGGTGACGACCCATGAGCCATCTGAGCTCAGACCGATCTTTCGCGAAGTGGCGCGCACCTCCAGCACGCGGGAAGGCTCACGCCAGAGCTCGGCATTCGGCAGCGGTCCGCTCCGGGAAAAGGCGTACGACGCATCGTCGGTCACGATGTTGATCACACCCTGCTTCGTCAGGCCCGCGCTCGCGGTATCCGCGCCGGCGCGATCGGCGTAGGGACCGATGCGCACGACGAAGGGCGCGGTCTGGCTGAACGATCCGTTCAGCGGCGAGCCCATCCGCTGGAGCGCCTGCTTTGCCTCCGCGGCGCTCGTGTAGGGGCCTGTCGTGATGGTCGATTGCGTCGAGGACTTGCTCGCCACCACGAAGGACATGCCGCGGGCGATCGTGTTTTGCAGCGCGTCGTCCTTCGGCAGGGTCGCTGAGAGATCGCGGAGGCGCTGCCATCCCGCGCCGACGTCGGTGATCACGCGCGCGAACGCGGCCGGGTCACCACCGTCGGCGTAGGACGCGCCGTCGCGTGCGAGGTCGGAGAGGCCATCGGCGAGCGGCACGAGCTTCTCGCGGATCGGCCCGGTGCGGTCGAGCGTGGCCGCCAGGACCGTGGCATTGAAGGTGGAGATCGTCGTCGCGGTGCCGCGCATCACCGTGCCGTATCGCGCTGCCGCGACCGTGCGGGTCTGCTGTCCGGACAGCGCACCCGCGAGACCGTAGTCGTACGCCGAGGCCTGGAGCAGCAGAGCGCCGGCGTCGCGCGCGAGCTTTGGTGCGCCCGCGACGTCGTTCGAGGGCCCAGCGGACTTGGGCGGGCCGGAATCGGTGCAGGACGCGAGGAACGCGAGGGCAAAGACGGACGCGAGCGCGCGGCGCGTGGGCGCGCCGCTCACTCTTCGGCTTCGTCCTCCGAATCGTCGTCGTCCTCGGTGTCGACGGCGAGTGGTTCCTCAGTGACCTCGGCCTCTTCGAGCACTTCCTCGGCGGCGGGAGTTCCCTCCTCGACCTCCTCGGCCTCTTCCTCGATCTCCTCCCCACCGTCGCGGAAGAACGTGCCGCGGACGTAGGCACGCTCCTTCGTCTCCGCCGAGCGGTGGTGGCCCGGGAACGAGATGCGGCTCGCGTTCTCGGGGCTCGAGAAGACCTCGCGGATGGCCACGCGGGCGTTCGCGGGGTCGTTGCTCACGATCGCAGCGACGTACTGATTGCCGGTACGCAGAAGATCGATGAGACGCCGCCCGACCTTCGGCTCGAGGAACCCGATGAGCTCGCCATCACGAGCGTGTACGGCGAGAAGCCCTTCCTGCTCGCGCAGCTCGCATTCAGCGCCGGGGCTGTATTTCGCGAGGACGTGGGTCGGAGCTGGGTTGATCAGACGGAGGATGCCCGTCTTTCCCATGTCCTCGATGAAGAGGCGCGGCTGCGTCCTTGTCGTCGTCGTGAAGGCCTTGGTCTTGTGCTCCTGCAGCGTGGCCACCCGCGAGTTCCCGCGGAGAGCGATCGAGTTGTACGGCTCGATCTTCAGGACCTCGGCGAACGCGGCCTTGGCCTCATCGAGGCGGCCGAGCTCGATGAACGCCCGGCCCAGCCGGTTGCGCGCTTCGAGGTCCTCGGGAGAGGCTTCGACGAGCTTTTGGTTGAGGTCCGCGGCGCGCGGCCAGTCCGCTTCGAGCGCGGCGGCGGTGGCCTGGTCGGCGAGTGCGCGCGCGCGAAGACCAGCATCGGTTATCTGTGGCACGGGGCTTCCTCCAACGCGTGAGGGTACGCCCGGGTCGGGCGCTCTGGGATATACGAATTGTACCGGTTACGCTTCCGGCGTCGTGCCGTACCTGTCGGAAATACAACACCGCAGGGTCATCGAGCCGAACGGTAACGAGGTGGGTAAGCTCGCGGACATCGCGGTCGTGCCGCAGGGGCAGTTCCCGGCCGCGCAGTGGGCCATCATCTCGACGCCCTCGGGCGAGAAGGTCCTGCGCTGGGGCGATCTCGCGCAGGAGATCGGTCACTTCCGGCTTCGCAACCGCCTTGAGACGACGCCCGACGCGCAGCTTCCGGCGGATGCGCTCCGCCTCGCTCGCGACCTCCTCGACAAGCAGATCGTCGACACCCACGGGGCCAAGGTCGTGCGCGTGAACGACCTCCAGCTCTCCGAGGTCGACGGCCAGCTGCGCCTGGTCGGCGCCGACGTCGGCCTCCGCGGCCTGCTCCGCCGCGTCGGCGCCGAGACCGTCGCCGAGCGCGTCGCCGGGCTCGCCGGGCGGCGGCTGCCCCGCGGGATCATCCCCTGGCATCTGGTCGAGCCGCTCGAGCCCGCGCAGGACGCCCCCGCGAAGACCGCCGCGGTCCGGCTCACGATCCCGCACGCGAAGCTCGCCCTTCTTCACCCGGCGGACATCGCCGACATCGTCGAAGAGATGACGGCCGACGAGCGCATCGCGGTCTTCCAGCAGCTCGATCTCGAGACCGCGGCCGAAGCGCTGCAGGAGGTCGAGCCCGAGATGCAGGCCGCGATCGTGAGCGACCTTCCCGAGGAGCGCGCCGCCGACATCCTCGAGGAAATGGATCCCGACGAGGCAGCGGACCTGCTGCAGGACCTCTCGGAGGAGCGCCGCGACGAGCTCGTCGAGCTCATGGACAAGGAGGAGGCCAAGGACGTCGAGGAGCTCCTCACCCATTCCGAGGACTCGGCCGGCGGGATCATGACGACGGATTTCGTCGCGCTCCCCAGAGAATTCACGGCAGCGCAGGCGATCGACGAGCTCCGCGCGAAGAAGCCCGATCCTCAGCTCACCTACTACCTGTACGTCGTCGATGGCGAGGGAAAGCTCGAGGGCGTGCTGTCGCTGCGGGACCTCGTCGTGGCACCGCCGGAGACGAAAGTGAGCGACATCATGGATCCGAACGTATTGAAGGTGGACGCGGAAACGCCAAAGGAAGAGGTGGCCGCGCTCATCGCCAAGTACGACCTGCTGGGGTTGCCTGTGGTCGACGCTCGCAAGAAGCTCCTCGGGACCGTCACCGTGGATGACGTGGTCGAGCTCATGCTCCCGCGCGGCTGGAAAAAGAGGTCGCTCCGGTCGATCGCTAGGTGATCAGGACCGCCGCCGCGGTCCGTCGCCGCACGCGCGTTCGCCGCGCCTCGATCCTCGCGTTCCTCGCGGTGATGGGCCCGGGGATCATCACCGGGTTCGCCGGCAACGACGCGGGTGGGGTCACCACCTACACCGCCGTCGGCGCGCACTACGGCTTCGAGATGATGTGGCTCCTGCTCCTCTCGACCGCCGGCCTGCTCGTTATCCAGGAGATGTGCGCGCGGATGGGCGCGGTCACCGGCAAAGGCCTCTCGGACCTCATCCGCGAGCGCTTCGGAGTGCGCTGGACGATCGTCGCGATGCTTGCGCTTCTGATCGCGAACGGCAGCAACATCGTCGCCGAGTACGCGGGCATCGCGGCGAGTCTCGAGCTCTTCCACGTGCAGCGCATCGTCTCCGTGCCGATCACGGCCGTCCTCATCTGGGTGCTCGTGGTGTTCTTCAGCTACCGCATCGTGGAGCGCGCGCTCATCCCGTCGCTTCCGATCGGCCAGGCTGCGCTCATCGCCGCGCTCGCGCTCGTCGGCACGACGATCACGCCGTACATGCAGTTCTACATCCAGGCGTCCGTCGTCGACAAAGGCATCGACAGGGATCAGTACCGGTTCGAGCGCGTCGACGTGCTGCTCGGCGCGATCCTCACGGGGCTGAACGGGTTCTTCATCGTGGTCGTCGCGGGCGCGGTTCTGCATCCCGCCGGCATCCACGTGGATTCGGCGGCCGATGCGGCGCAGGCGCTCGGGCCGCTCGCCGGCCAGCAGGCGCAGCTCCTCTTCGGTGTTGGTCTCTTCGGCGCGTCGCTCCTCGCCGCGACGATCATGCCGCTTTCGACGAGCTATGCGATCTGCGAGGCATTCGGTTGGGAGTCGGGGATCAGCAAGAACTTTCGCGAGGCGCCGGTGTTCATGGGTCTCTTCACGCTGCTCGTCGTAGCGGGCGCGCTCATCGTGCTCTCCCCGAGCGTGCCGCTCATTCCGGTCATCCTCGTCTCGCAGAACGTCAACGGTCTGCTCCTACCGATCGTGCTCGTCTTCATCCTGAAGCTCGCCGGGGACCGCCGGATCATGGGTGACCACGCGAACGGCCGCGTTTCGCAGTGGATCGGGATCGGGACGGCGATCGGCGCCTCCGTCCTTTCTATCGCCCTCGTCGCCATCACCATCCTCGGCGCGGGCTAGGTGCAGGGAGTGGGCGGCGGACCGCCGCCCCTCTTGCAGAACTGCATGACGCCGTTCCCGCTCAAGAGATCCGTGATCCCGCCGACCGAGTCGTCCCCACCGGCGATCGCGAACAGCCGCGATCCATCTCGCGACCACCAGATGTCACCGACGAGCGCGATGTCGCCGAGCTTGCGAGCGGATCCATCCTGACCGCGAAGCCAGGCGGCGGTCAGGGGCACGAAGACGTGGCTTTCCGGCCGCTCGATGATGGCGTACTGCGCCGCGTTCGGCCGCCATGCAGCCGCCGCGAGCTGGATGCCAGCCGCGGGCCGATAGAGACTGGTGCTGCGCTTCGTCGCGAGGTCGTAGAGGTCCGCGCCACTCGACCCGCCGAACATGTTCGGCGACCTCCACACGAAGAGCTCGCGCGCTGACCGAAACTCGGCCCCGACCGCGGGACCGACGACGCTCGTGTCGGCGCCGACGATCTGCGGATCACCACCCGACCGATCAATCCGTCCCTCCGTCGATGACGCCGAGATCACCGTCGCCTGCCATCCGCTCTCGCCGAGCCCAATACCGAATGCGAGGAGAGCGTTGTCCGGGGAAAAGGCATACGGGAGCGGCGGCGACCCGGTGGACGAGGCATCGTCGGCAACGAGGCGCCGCATTGCACCATCGGGGGTGCCGACCCAGAGTCCAGTGAGCGAGGGATCCTCGTCGTTGCGACCGATCGCGATGCGCGCGCCGTCCGGTGCGACCACGGCACCTCTGATCTCGCCGCGCAGCAGCAGCTTCGCGTCACCGATCTCGGGGCGGACGACAAAGAGGCTGTCGCTCGCGTCGGGAACGACGAAGGTGACAAGGACGATGAGGCCATCTTTCGATGCCGCTACCGCGGCGGACGGACCCGTGGGCGCGCCGGACGGCACAGCGATCCGCGCGGTCGCGACCTGCGCGGCGCGGCCAGCGTTCAGGTCAAGCACCACGAGACGGAACTCCTCTCCGCCTCCGAGGACGACGTAGCGGAATTCAGCCGGGACGGTCGTGCGTGTCACCTGCATGGTGACTGCGCCGAGTGCGCCCGATGTGGTGGCCGAGGGGGTCGGCGGTGATGTGCTCGCGGGCGCCGAAGGGGTCGCGGATGGAGGCGCGCTGACAACCGGGTTCGGAGTCGGCGTCGGTGTCGAAACGACCGAGGAGTCCTGCCCACTGACACCCACATAAACGACCGCAGCGAAGACGATCGCCAAGACCAGTGCCGCCAGTGCCGCGTTCCGCATCGTCTGAGACTAGGTCACGGTCGTCACGCTTCCCTAACCACAGCCCCCAATCGGCGTCGCACCATCTGGGCGTGAATAGAACGCTGCGCCTTGCGGTCATCGCCGCTCTCGCCGTCACGGCGATCGCCTCCGCCGTGGCGGTGGCACTCGAGTTGGCCGCACAGCCTGTTGCGATCACGTCGCCAATATCTGTACCGACCGCCGCTGGTACGGTGACCCCATCGAGCCTTTGGCCGGGATCGGCGCCGGCCTTGAGCGAAGCCCGCACGCCCCGGCCGTCGACCACGTGCCGGGTGCTTCCGACTCCCAACTACCCCGAACCGCCGCACGCACCGGTGAATGGTCAGCCCAGCCTCGGCGTCCCGACTTTGCCGGGAGTGATCCTCATCAAGGTCGCGCAATGCCGCGACATTCAGGCGATCCTCGTCAAGTACGGGCTGGCGGGTCCAGCGACCCTCTATCTGGACGTAGCTCCGTCGGACGACATGATCGCGAACGGTTTGGCGCGCTGGTACCAAGTCGTCGTGGTGCCGGGGACGGAGTCCAGGACGGTCGTCGAGCTCTACGGACACCCTGAGGACATCGAATACGTTCAGCTGATCCCAGTACCTAGTGGTCGCGCCGTAGGGGGTTAGGCCGATCGGGGGAGGCTCTTCCCCCGCCGGGGTGTTCTCGACGGCCGCTTGCTGGACGACTCTCACGCCGAATGGCTATGGCGCTGGACGTCGCGATCCCGGTGGTCGATCCGTACGGCAGTGTCTTCCGACTTCTGCGGTCGGTAGAGCTGCCCTTCTCGCTGTTTCGCGTGGACGACACCTCGGAAATTGCGGCCGATGCGCCTTTCGCCATCCTGAGCTCGTACCGTCGTCTACGCGGTGCAGGTGCGCGCGAACGAGCCCGCGCCGCTCATGCGAGCGATGGCCTACGTCAGCGATCGAATGCCGGTGGGCCTCATCCGCGACGTCATCGTTTCGGCGCTCTCTCGCGCGTCCGTCTAGAAGCGCCGAGCTAGCGCGGCTCCTCGAGCACTTCGCCTGTCGCGTCGAGATAGCGATCCGGGTTTTCCTGGAAGATCCGCTTGCACTTGAGCGTATCGAACACGTAGATCCGATCCTCGTAGCGCACGCGAAGCGCGCTGTCGCCGAGCGGCGCGCCGCAGATCACGCACCGTGGCGCGCTCACGCCGGCTCGACCTCGAGCAACGGCTGGTGCGCGCGAACGAGCTGTCCGTTCTCGGCGAAGATGCGGCGCACCTGTCCCGAGGCTGTCGAGCGGATCTCGTTGAAAAGCTTCATCGCCTCGATGAGCCCGATGACGTCGCCGGACTGGACGTTCGAACCGACCTGTACGAAAGCTTCCGTCTGCGGCGACGACGCGCGATAGAAGATCCCGGTGAGCGGCGCGTTCACCGTCGGAAGCTCCTTCGCCGGAGGTGCCGGCGCTGCGGGAGCGGTCTGGGGCGCGTCGCCGGCAGCGGGCGCGCTCGCCGCGACGCGGGCGCCGTCTTTGACGACGCGGACGCGCACACCGCCGCGCTTCACCTCGAGCTCGCTCACCTCGGCGTTGGCGAGGCGTTCGAGGAGTTCGGTCACGAGCGCGTTGGCATCAGCGCGGACCTTCCGGGGGTCGGGCATCAGGCGGCCTCCCGACGGAGGACGAGGGCGACGTTGTGGCCGCCGAACCCCATCGAGTTCGAGAGCGAC
>VBEU01000127.1 GCA_005883775.1 Chloroflexota bacterium
CGGCGTCGACGTCATCGGGATCGGGCAGGCCGCTTCGGATGGACTCCGCAAGGGTGTCGTTATCGATATCGACCGGACCGTGCAGTCGGTCATGGCCGCGGTCGAGGCCGCCGAGCGGATCTCGGGCCTCAAAGTGCGGTCGGCTTTTGTGGGCATCTCCGGAAGCCACATCAGCTCCCAGAACTCGCGAGGCATGGTCGCGGTCTCGGGCTCGTCGCGGCACGACGTGGACCGCGGCGACACCGTGCGGGCCATCGAAGCCGCGCGCGCCGTCTCCATCCCGAACACGCGGGAGATCCTTCACGTCGTACCCCGCGGCTACGTCGTCGATGGCCAGGAGGGAGTGCGCGATCCGATCGGTATGACCGCCGTTCGCCTGGAGGTGGAGACGCACATCGTCACCGCTTCGTCGACGAGCGTTCAGAACCTTACGAAGTGCGTGCAGCGAGCCGGTGTCGAGATCGATGAGCTCGTCCTCGCGCCCCTGGCCACAGCCGAGGCGACCCTGAATGACGAGGACCGCGAGCTGGGCGTCTGCCTGGCCGACATCGGCGGCGACACCACCGACGTCGCGATCTTCCAGGACGGTTCGATCTCCCATTCTTCGACCATCCCGATGGGCGGACGGAGCGTGACCGCGGACCTCGGCATCGTCCTGCGGGTGACGCCGGATGTGGCCGAGAGCGTCAAGTTCCGCTACGGCTCGGCCGTCCCGATGGACGTCGACCCCGACGAGGTCCTGCAGGTGACCTCGATCGGTGAGGACACCTCGCACGGGGTGACCCGCCGACACATCGCCGAGATCGTGGAGTCGCGGGTGACCGAGATCTTCAAGTTCATCGGGGCCGAGATCGAGGCGGCCGGGGCGACAAACCGCCTCCAGGCGGGTCTCGTCCTCACCGGCGGGGGCTCGCTCCTCGAGGGCGTGACCCGTGCCGCCCGCGACCAGCTCGGCATGAGCGCGCGGGTGGTCGGTCCGCGGGGTCTCGGCGGTCTGACCGACCAGATCGCGACGCCGCCTTACTCCGCCGCGAGCGGCCTGTTGCTGTGGGGCGCGCATAACTGGTCCTCCGAGGAGGATCGCGCGAGCACGCGCGCCCTCGAGGGCGTGACCTCACGCATCGGAAAGATCTTCAAGGGACTCATGCCCTGAGCTACGACCTCTATTTCTGGAAGGCGCCTCTTCCGGCAAACCACGACGAGGCCGGAGACCTGCTGGAGCGCGACGCGATGGAAGAGCCAAGTCCATTCGAGGCCAGCCCAGACGTCGTCGAGTTTCACCGCCTGCTGCTCCAGCGCTTTCCCGCGCTCGAGGCCTTTACCGAGGATCAGTGGGCTAGGCTAAAACCCGGGGTCGCGCCATGGACATCGACACCGCAAGGCTCGGATCGATGCGTCGGTCTGCTGATGCGGTTGGACACTCCCCGCAAGGTGTTCGATGAAATCCTCGCGCTTGGCAAAAGATTCCATCTCGTCATCTACGATCCGCAGAACGGTCAGCTGCGTCGCCTCTGAGTCGCGAGGTCGACGGCGAGTCACAAATTGCGGTAGCCAAACGTTGAGTTTGCGGACTATAGTCAGCGCGCGAACTGAATAGCCATGAGCGCACCGCTAGGGGAGGGGCAGCGGCATGGACATCATGGAGGCTTACCCATGCCCCTCCGAAGCGACATCGAGAACTTCGCGCTCATTAAGGTCGTCGGTATCGGCGGCGGCGGTTCGAACGCCGTGAATCGGATGATCCGCGCCGAGCTCCTCGGCGTCGAGTTCATCGCTGTGAACACGGACGCTCAGGCCCTCCTCCTGTCGGACGCACCGCACAAGCTCCGTATCGGCGACAAGGTCACCAAAGGCCTTGGCTCGGGCGCCGATCCGACGGTCGGGCGCAAGTCCGCCGAGGACGACAGCGAGAAGCTCTACGAGGCCCTGAAGGAAGCGGACATGGTGTTCATCACCGCCGGCATGGGCGGCGGGACCGGCACCGGCGCCGCTCCGATCATCGCCGAGATCGCCAAGGACGTGGGTGCGCTCACCGTCGCCGTGGTGACAAAGCCGTTCAGCTTCGAGGGCGCGAAGCGCCGCCTGCTCGCCGAGCAGGGCATCGCCGAGCTCGTCGACAAGGTCGACACGCTCATCACGATCCCCAACGACCGCTTGCTGCAGGTTGTCGAGAAGAAGACGAGCATGGTCGACGCATTCCGGATCGTCGACGACGTGCTTCGCCAGGGCGTGCAGGGCATCAGCGACCTCATCACGGTCCCCGGCCTCATCAACCTCGACTTCGCCGATGTGAAGACGATCATGACGAACGCCGGGTCGGCACTCATGGGCATCGGCCACGGCTCGGGCGAGTCGCGTGCGGCGGATGCCGCGCGCCAGGCGATCATGTCGCCGCTCCTCGAGCAGTCGATCGACGGCGCGCGCGGTGTTCTGTTCACCATCACCGGCGGGCCGGACCTGACCCTCTTCGAAGTGAACGAAGCCGCGGAGATCATCCACGCGGCCGCCGACCCCGAGGCCAACATCATCTTCGGCGCGGTGATCGACGAACGGATGGGTGGCGAGGTCAAGATCTCGGTCATCGCGACCGCGTTCGAGGCCGCGCGCGCGATCCGTCGGCTCGAGGGACCGATGTACAAGCGGCAAGCGCCCTCGGTCGAGCAGCGCGCAGCCCCGGCGCCCGTCGTCGCGCCGGCACCGATGACCGCGCCACACGCGAAGCCCGAAGAGTCGAAGAAATACGCCGCCGACGATCTCGAAGTTCCCAGCTTCCTAAGACGCCGTTGAGCTGAGCGGCGGGTCGTCCGCCGCTCCCGCACATTGGCACGTCGGCTGCATCCCCGAAACGAAAGCACGCAAATTTTCGAGACGGGGGTGCGCAGTGATGCGAGAAGGAGGCACCGTCGTCCGCGGGGATTCGTGGACGGCGTGGCCTGTCTACTGGACTCCGGTGATCGTCGGGGCGCTCGCTTCGGTGGTCGCGGTCGTGCTCTTCGGGGTCATCGGAACAGCGGTTGGCTCGTGGAAGGCCGGCAGCGAAGGTCGGGTCACCGACTTCAGCGGGATCGGTCGCACGGCGGTGGCATACGCAGTCTTCGCTTCATTCCTCGCGTTCGTGATCGGCGGGTGGGTCACGGCGCGGATCGCCGGGATCCGTCGCGCCGAGCCGGCGATCCTGCACGCAGCCATCGCGTTCCTCGTGGCGACCGTCGTCCTGCTCGCCATGGCGAGCTTCGGCGGGGCTGTCTTCAACGGGTGGTACGCGGGCCTCGCGCCGTCGCCGGCGGTTCCCTCTCAGCCCGGAGCGCCGGTCGATCCGAACGCGGCGAAGGCCGCGACCGCGGGTGCGACCGCCGCCGCCGTCGCGATCCTGCTCGGACTCGCCGGCAGCGTCGTCGGAGGCTGGCTGGGCTCAGGCGAGCGGATGGACTTCAGCTTCTACGAGCGTGAGCGTGCCCGGATGACTCGGCGTCCGGTCGCTACCGACCGCACGACGCGGATATAAGGAGGAAAGAGATGATCCTGATCCTGCTCTGGCTGCTCGGTGCGCCGCTCGCGCTGATCATCATCTTGTTCCTGCTCGGCATCGGCCACTAAATCCTTCACACGTATCTTTCAGCCCCCGGCATCGGTCCCTCGACCGGCCGGGGGCTTTGCATTTGCCAGGCGTCCTTCGAGTTGTGCGCGGCAGGAAGGGCAGCCGCATCGCCGCCGGCGGCCGGAAGGTCCTTCTCGACGCCACGGAGCCCATCGGAGAGGTCCTGGCACGGGCTGGCCACTAGATTTGGTGGCACCCTGTCCCATATCTTGTGTCTGTGAAGTGCCCCGCTTGCAGCAATCCCGACACCCGGGTCATCGACTCGCGGGAGGCCGAGGACGGCGATTCGATCCGACGGCGGCGGGTCTGCGACCGCTGCGAGGAGCGATTCACCACCTTTGAGCGGAGCGAATCCGCCCGCATCCAGGTCCTGAAGCGCGACGGTAGCCGCCAGGAGTTCGACCGGCGGAAGCTCGCGAGCGCGATCGGAAAGGCCGCATCGAAAGCGCTGTCGACCGAAGAGATCGACCGCCTCATCGACGAGCTCGAGGCCGCGGTCCGGCAGAGCGGCGCGTCCGAGATCCCCTCTGGCCGGATCGGTGAGATGGTCCTCGAGCGCCTCGCGGAACGCGACCCGCTCTCGTACCTGCGTTTCAAGATCGTGTATTCGCGGCTCGAAGACATCGACGCGCTGTATGACGAGCTCGCGTCCCTGGTGCGGATTCGCCAGGTGGCTCGCGATCGCCGCGTCGCCGAGCAGATCACTCTACCCATCGCCGAGCCGGTCATCGCCGGGCCCTCGCGCCGTCGCCGCCGCTAAGGGACCTCCCCTCCGCGCGGTCCTGTGGGATCTGGACGGCACGCTCACTGACAGCGTGCGCCTGGTCGTCGAGACGATGAACGCTGTCATCGCTGCGCAC
>VBEU01000045.1 GCA_005883775.1 Chloroflexota bacterium
CCTCGAACGGGATGCGCGCGTCCATCACCGCCTCGCTCTCGGAGACGGGCAGCACGAGCGACTGCTCCGCATCGTATTCGTCGCGGATCTCGCCGACGATCTCCTCGACGAGGTCCTCGAGCGTCACGATCCCCGCTGTGCCGCCGTACTCGTCGACGACGACGGCGAGGTGGACCTTGTCGCGCTGCATCTCGCGCAGGAGCTCGTCGGCTTTCTTCGTCTCCGGGACGAACAGCACCGGGCGGACGAACTGTCGGACGTCGAAGTTCCGCTCCCCGCGCGCGAGGCGCTGGAACAGATCCTTTACGTAGACCATGCCGACGATCTGATCGAGCGAACCCTCGTAGATAGGCAGCCGCGAATGGCCGTTGTGCTGGATCTCCTCGAGCACCTCCGCGGACGGCGTGTTCACCTCGAGCGCGACGATGTCGGTGCGCGGGACCATGACCTCGTGCACCGGCTTCTCCGAGATGGCGAAGATCGACGTGATCATCCGCTGCTCGCGCTCCTGAAGGACCCCCTGCGCCTGACCGGTCTCGACCAGCGACTTGATCTCGTCCTCGGTGACGAGCGCGGCTCCAAGCTGCGGGTTCCCGCCGAACGGTCTGGTGATGAGCCGGGTGAGGTTGAAGAGGACGCCGACGAGCGGCCGCGTGATCCACGTCACGAGCTCAAGGGGCCAGACGAGGATGAGGAGCACTCCCTGCGGGCGGCGTGCGCCGATCGATCGGGGAACGAATATCCCAAAGAGCACCGCGATGAGCGAGAGGATCGCGACGGTCACGGCGACGGCCGCGACGTCGCGAACGACGGGCGCATCCTTGCCGAACAGGAACCGCAGGAGATCGGACAGCCGCGGCGCTATGTACGCCGCGGAGATACCGGAGAACGTGAACACGATGAGGAACTCCGCGACTTGAATGGCCGCGAGATACTCGACCGCCTTGCGACCCATCGTGCCCGCGCGACGGCCGCGCCGTCCGCGCGAGGCGAGCTCCTCGATGAGCTGTGGCCGGCGGATCGTGTGCAGGGCGGCCTCGCTCGCCGAGAGCACGCCAAGGATCGCGACGAGCAGCAGCTCGATCAGCAGGAGCTCGGCGAGGGTCGCGTCCACTAAGTCGCCTTCTTCTGGCGCCGATCGGCCTTCTTGATCGCGCGCGCCGGCATTCCCACCGCGACCATGCCCTCCGGCACGTCCTTGGTCACCACGGCTCCGGCACCGGTCGTCGCGCCGGCGCCGACGGTGACGGGCGCGCGAAGCAACGTGTCTGAGCCGATGAACGCGTCGTCGCCGATCACGGTGCGGTTCTTCTTCACTCCGTCGTAGTTGAGCGTGATCGTGCCGGCGCCGATGTTCACCCGCTGACCGACCTCGGCATCGCCGACGTAGCTGAAGTGGTGCATCTTCGTGCCGGCCTTCAGCCGAGCGTTCTTCACTTCCCCGAAGTTGCCCATCTGGACGCCACGCTCGAGATACGCCCCCGGCCGCAGATGCGAGTACGGCCCGATGCTGACTTCGTCCTCGAGCGTCGCGCCTTCGAGCGTCGAGTTCTCGACCCTGCAGCGCTCCCCCACCGTGGTGTCGCGCAGGACCGCGTACGGACCGACGCGTGAGCCCGCTCCGATGGAGGTCTTCCCCTCGAGGATCGTGCCGCGCTCAATCACGACGTCCGCGGCGATACGCACGTCACTGTCGACCTGGCAGGAGTCGGGATCGCGGAAGGTGACCCCGGCGAGCATGTGCTGGTCGCGGATCCGTTTTCGTATGACTGCCTCGGCCGTGGCGAGATCGGCACGGTTGTTCACGCCGATGCCCTCCTCCGGATCGTCGGTGAGATGGACGGCGACCCGCTTTCCCTCGCGGCGCGCCTCCGCGACGAGATCGGTGAGAAAGATCTCCCCGGTGTCGTTGGGGCGCAATCGGTCGACCGCTGTGCGTAGCCAGTCGAGATCCGCCGCGTAGGCGCCGAGGTTCGACTCCTTGAGCTGCTTCTCTTCGCTCGTCGCAAGGCGCGTTTCGACGATGCGCGCGACATCGCCGCGCTCGTCGCGGACGACGCGGCCGTAGGCATTGTCCGTCCCGACCTCGCCGGCGAGGAGCACAAGCGGTGCGTCGCGTTGCCGCACGAGGGCACGCATGCGAGTGAGCGTCTCGGGGCGCAGAAGTGGCGTGTCGCCATACACGATGAACGCGACACCGCGGTCACCGTTCGCGGCGGCGAGTGCCACGCGGACGGCGTCGCCGGTGCCTCGCGCCACATCTTGGATGGCCACACGCGTGCCCTCATCAAAGAGCTCGCGTGCCGGCGCGCTTTCCTGCGAGAGGACGACGAGCGGTCGCGCGCCGACGGCGCGGACGGTCTGCAGGATGTGCGCGACGAGCGGGCGCCCGGCTACCGGGTGGAGCACCTTCGGGGTCTTGGACTTCATCCGCGTCGAGAGGCCCGCCGCGAGGACGATCGCCAGCGGCGCGTCGCCCATAGGGTGTTGCTTCAGGCTGGGGCGCCAGGATTCGAACCTGGGATAGCGGATCCAAAGTCCGCCGCCTTACCGCTTGGCCACGCCCCATCGGACACGGTCAAAGGATAGGGCGGGATCCTCTATTTCTCGGGCTGCTTGCCCCGCTTGATCAATTCCGCTACGCGGCGGCCGCCTTTGCGACCAAGCTGCGCATATCCCTCACTCCCCAGCTGCGTCTTGCGCGCCTCGCCACCCTTGCGGCCGAGCTCCGCGTAGCCACGCGACCCGAGCTGCGTCTTGCGGGCCTCGCCGCCTTTTCGCCCAAGCTTCGCGTATCCCTCGGGGCCGAGCTGTCCCTTACGAGCTTGCCCACCCCGCCGGCCGATCTCGCGATAAAAGGACGACCCGTGCTTTCCCGCGGTCGACGTCCCACCACGTTGGCCGGCTTGCCGGACTGTGAGCTCTCCGCGCGGATCCACTGCGTCAAACGTAAGGGGACAGCCCTCGCTCGCTTGTCGCTCACGGAGTGACACCCGCCGCCAAAACGCGCACATGAAGCCCCGCCCGGCGCAGTCGTCGCGCGATGCGGATCGCATCCGCCCGGTCTTCTCCCAGGGCGAAGAGCGAGGGACCGCTGCCCGACAAGGCGAGATCGATCCCCAGCGCTGACGCGGTCTTCCGCGCATCAGCGATCTCGGGCGCGACCCGTTCGGCGGCGGCGAGCAGGTCGTTCTGGAGGCATTCGCGAACAAGGGAGATCGTCACCTTGCGATCGCGTAACGCTTTCGCAAGGCTCGTGCTCCGTTCACCTTTCGACGGTGTGGCGCGGTGCGCCGCGAAGACCTCGGCCGTCGGCAGTCCTCGTGGCAGATGGACGAGTGCGATCCAAAACGGTTCGGCCATCGGAAGTGGTTCGACCAGCTCACCGCGGCCGCGCACGAAGGCGTAGGCCGCGCCGCTGACAAAGAAAGGGACGTCCGAACCAATCTGCGCCGCGACGGGCGTGAGGTCCACGCCATCGAGCCGCCACGCACGAGCGAGACCGCGCAGCACCGCCCCCGCGTCGCTGGATCCGCCTCCGAGCCCGGAGGCGACCGGGATGCGTTTGCGCACGCGCACGTACGCGAGCGCCGGCCGCCCCGATGCTTCGGCGAGCGCGCGCACCGCCCGCGAGGCGAGATCATCGCCGGGGGCCGCGCCGACCGCGGGCGCGATCCGCACGTCGAGGACGCGCGACGGCGCGACGCGCACGCGATCGCGAAGATCGACCGTCGCGAACACCGATGCGAGCTCGTGATAGCCATCGCCGCGCGGTCCGAGAACCTCGAGCGTGAGATTCACTTTGGCCGGTGTCATCAACACGACGGCGCGGCTCACTGCTCTGCGACGCCGATCGCGCGCGCGAGGGCAACCCACTCGTCGAGCGTCAGGGTCTCGGGCCGGCGCTCGGGCGCTACGCCGGAGCGCCGAAGTGCGTCGGTGGCGCGCTCGCGATCGAGGCCCGCCTCGTGACCCAGGGCGGAACGCATCTGCTTGCGGCGATGTCGGAATGCGTCGGACACGAGCCGGAGGAACGGCTCCTGCCCGAGCGGCGTGAACGCCGGCTCCGGCCGGGTCCGCAGCGCGACGATCGCCGAATCCACGCGCGGCACCGGCCGGAACGCGCGAGCCGGTACGCGCCGGACAACGCGCGGTTCGGCGAACGACTGAACGAAGACCGAGAGATAGCCCCGCTCGCGCGCGTCCCGAGCGGTCGCGGCCATCCGTCGCGCGACCTCCTGCTGGACGAGCACGACGACGAGCGGCGGCCGTCGCGAGTCGGCAAGGAACCGCTCGAGGAGGGGCGTGGTGATCTGGTATGGAAGGTTCGCGACGATCCGGGTGATCGGCCGCGCCGCAATGCCAAGAAGATCGACCGTGAGGGCATCCGCCCGAACGACCTGGACGTTCTTGTGCTCGGCGAGTGTCTCTTCGAGGAGCGCGACCATACGCGGATCCACCTCGACTGCGGTCACCGACCGGACCCGAGCGGCGAGGGCGGCGGTCAGGACGCCCGGCCCCGGCCCCACCTCGAGGACATCGTCCGCCGGCGAGAGCTCGGCAGCATCGACGATCGCAGCGAGCACGGAGCGGTCGATGAGGAAGCGCTGCCCGAGCGAGGTCGCCGCCCGGACGCCGTGACGGCGCAAGACCTCGCGAAGCCCGCGCGGGTCCGCGACGTTCATCGAGGTCGAGGCTAGACGGTCACCTGCACACCCACTGGGCGGCCTGGCCCCGGGCGATCATCCAGGCGGCGACATTTGCGGACGCGACGGGATCCCAAACACTCGCACCGCTGAAGCCTGCGCGGACGCTGTTCGCCGCCCAGGTGCTCGGCAGGAACTGGAAGAGTCCCGACGCTCCCGAGGCGTTGTAGGCGCCGGGGTTGAACCGGCTCTCGCAGTACGCGACGCGGAGAAGCTGCTCGGCGTCGGCCCCCTGGGCGGCGGCCGCGTCGCGGATGATCGCCTCGATCTCCGCGGAACCGCTCGGCGTCCGAGTGCCGACCCGGCGGACCTCGGCCACGGGAGCCGCGATCTGCTGGGAGGCAAGGAGCTCGCGCCCGGTCTCGCGGCCATCGACGACATGGATCAGATAGGTGTTCTCCACCCGGCCGGGCTCACCGGCCGTGACGACGACCTGGCGGGCCCGCTCGAGGTTCGGATCGGGCTGCAGGCGCACCGCGAAGGGGACGTCTTCGAGGATCGTGGCCTGCAGGTCAGTGATCCGGGTGACCCGGACGACGTCGCCCGGAGAGAGGCTGTCGCCGAGCGGCCGGTCGACCAGATCGAACGGGCCAAGCGCGATGCCAGCCGCCGCGAGAAGGTCGGCCACCGTTCCGCGGACGGACCGGGAGGCGACCTCCTGGCCGCCGTCGATGAGCGTCACCGGCAGGCCGCGATCGAGTGCCAGGCGCTGACCCGGAACGACGCTCGACTCGACCGGCGAAGAAAGGCGATCTCCTGCGCCCGTCGCGAGCCCGAGGCCGCGGAGTGCGTCCGCCACCGTTTCTGAGGACGTACGGACGTTGGCCGCGAGGCCGTCGACGGACACGGTGAGCGGCGCCGTCTCGACGCCGAGGACGCCGCGAGGTGCCGGCGCGGCGCGGCCGGCGATGACCGCGGTGGACCGGACGAACGGCGCCGGCCCGAGGAACGCCCATGTGCTCATGCCGACGATGAATGTGACGAGCGCCAACCGACCCAGACGCAGCACGACAAAAGGGAACTGCCTCTTCCCCACCAACACGCCTCCCCAGTCCACCCGGCTCCGGCCATGGCGATGCCCTGTACAGGAGCCAAGGGGGACCCCGAAAGTCTAGCGGGCCGAGAGCGCCGCTGTCCTAGCGCTCCCCAGGAGCCCGCCAGCCGATCTCTTTGAGGTGGGCCCGCAGCTGGGGGGCCAGATCCTCGCGTCGGAGTGCCGCGTCGATGAAGGCTTTGACGTAACCGAGCTTGTCCCCGGTGTCGTAGCGGGCGCCCTGGAGCTCGACCGCCCACACCGGCGCTCCCTGGCGCGCCAGCTCGCTCACGGCGTCGGTGAGCCAAATCTCCCCGTTCCGGCCGGGTTTGGCCCGCTCGAGGACGTCGAACACCTCCGGCTCGAGGACGTAGCCGTGGACGGCGGCGAACTCGCTCGGGGCGTCCTCCGGCCTCGGCTTCTCAACGATCGCGAGGACCCGCTGGGTGCGTTCGTCGACCGGCGTTCCGGCGATGACGCCGTACGACGCCACCTTCTCCTTGCTGACCCGGATCGTCCCGACGACGCTGCCGCCGCCGAGGCGCTGCCGGGCCTCGATCAGCTGCGCCACCGCCGCGGTCTCGCCGATGACGATGTCGTCCCCCCAGAGCATCGCGAAGGGCTCCGCGCCGACGAGAGGGCGCGCCTGCAGGACAGCGTGGCCGTTCCCCTTGGCTTCCTGCTGCACGACGACGCGGACGGTCGCCAGGCGCTCGGGCCGCTTGAGAGGTCGATGTCCTCCTTGCGGAACTCGACCGCGAGGCGGCGCTCGAGCCGCTCGTTCGGCCGGAAGTAGGCGTCGAGGGACTCCTTCCCCGGCGCGTTCACGATCACCACCCGCGTGATCCCGGCCGCGGCCATCTCCGCGACGACGAGCTCGATGACCGGGGTGTCGATGATCGGCAGAAGCTCCTTCGGCACCGTCCGGCTGATCGGGAGAAAGCGCGTTCCGAGCCCGCCCGCCGGGATCACGCCGTACCTCACCGGCTTCTGGCGCGACCCGCCGTCGCTCATGGGCGGTTCTCGGCGCTTACGCTGAACGCGATCGGCTCGGTCGTGCGCACCGCGAACCCGGTCACCGCGACCAGGGCCCGGCGGTCACCTGACGTGTCGACGTCGAAGCTGAGCTCGCCGTTGTCGACCATTCGGCGCTCCACCGTCGCGCGGTCACCGGCGAAGTGGAGGACCTGGACCGCGAAGCGCTGCGAGACCAGGTTCGTCGAGCGGATGAAGCCGGAGGTCGTCCAGCCGTTGTCGGTCTCGGCGTCGTCGAGCGGAAGACCGGTGATCTCGATGTCGTCGACCGCGAAGCCGCCGAAATTCAGGTTTCCGTCGGTCACGTACTGGAACCGGAGCTGGACCTGCTTCCCAGCGTACGGCGCAAGGTCCGCGGTGAGGTGCTTCCAGCCGGTGGCGGTCTCGCCGCTGGACGATCCGGTGATGCCGTTCCCGAGGTTCTGGCCGTTCGGGTCCGTCGTCGACGAGGCTTCGGTCCGCAGCGGCGTCCAGTGCGAGCCGCTGTCGCTCGAGACCTCCACATAGGCGTAGTCGTAGTCGGCCTCGATGCCATACCAGGTCCAGAACGCGAGCTTGGGATCGGCCGCCGTCCGAAGGTCGATGGTCTTCGTCAGCGTGGCGTCCATACCGTCGCCACGATCCGACCACCAGAACGTGCGGCCGGAGTGCGGATCGGTCGAGATGAGACGGTTGCTCGTCGGTCCGCCGAATTTCAGCGTGATCTTCCCGCGCGGCAGGTCGACGTATCTCACCGAGTACTCGTGCACGGTCGATTGGAACGTCCCGCCGGCGTCGACCTTGTCGCCGACGACCACCGACGCGGCCTGACGCGCGGGTGCGCCCTGCGGGTAGCTGTAGGGCGGATCCACGTTGACCCCGATGAACCCGTTCGCGGCAACGAAGTTGAGCCACTGCTCTTCGACACCGGCCTGGCCACGCTCCTTCAGCACCGTGTCGAAGTCCGCGGGCGTATCGATGCCTTTCTGCATGAGCGCGCGCACGAGGTCGTCGCCACCAGCGTGTTGACGAAGGTAATCAAGGAACATGTAGGCGAGACCGTAATGCGGCCGCGCGGTGTCGAGATCGGCCCAGTCGTTGAGCTGCGTGTCCGGGGTGCGCAGGTACACCTCGCCATCAGTGGGATTGAAGCCATTGTTCCGTTCGCAGAGGACGGCCTGCCCCTCGTTGAACCAGACGGCGGATCGCCGTCGCGTGTTGAACTGGATCATGTGACAGAACTCGTGGGCGATGATCCGGTCGAGGTCGCTCGAACCTGCGCGAGCGCCGAGCGTGTTGATGTAGATCATCTCCCGCTCGGCGGAAAATTCGTTCACCCACGCCGGCTCCTCGTCCGAGCCGCTGAAGTAGCCGGCCGCCGAGCCGGGAAGACGCGCGAAGACGAGGTTGATGCGCGGATCGGCGTCGATCCCGGGAGACCACTCCGATCCGTACAGCCCACGGTCGGTCGGGTACATATGGTTCTCGAAGCTCGTGCTCGTCGTACGCAGGCCGTTCAGGTCGACGCTCGCGTCGTTCGCGACCCACCACTTCGCGTGATCGGTCATGAGTCGGAGGGTCGCCGTGGTCTTGACGTTCTTCTTCGCGGCGAAGTCGTACGTCCAGAAATCGTGCGTGCTTCCGATGTCCTCGGCCGGAGGAGTCGTGCGAACAGGCTCGAACCCGTTCGCCGGCTGGCCGGAGCGGCCTCGCACCGTTCGCGTGAGCTCGAACCCGTTCGCATACGGCAGCGACTTGGCGAGGAGCGCCGCGGTCATGTCGAGGCTCGAGAGCGTCGACGACGCGAGCGGCGTCGGCGTGCTCGGCACGGGCGAAGCGGAGGAGTCCGCGGGCGAGGCGCTCGGCCCGGCCTGGGGCGGGACGCATCCCGCCAGAAGGAGAACGAGCGCGAGGAAGACCCAGCGGCGGCGCGTCACCGTGCGTGGTACCCCTCGGCGAGCGTTCTCGTTGCGACGACCTGGCCCCCGCGGAAGTAACGGCGCGGCACGCGCCGGCGGATACCGGTGACGATCTCGTAGTTGATCGTTCCGCAGGCCTCGGCGAGGTCTTCCGCGGTCTGATTCGCGCCGGCCTGCGCGCCGATGAGGACCACCTCGTCGCCCTCGCGTGCGCCCTCGAT
The DNA here is from genome assembly GCA_005883775.1 of Chloroflexota bacterium. Lineage (GTDB taxonomy): Bacteria > Chloroflexota > Limnocylindria > P2-11E > P2-11E > 3-1-20CM-2-70-9. The sequence continues at coordinate 8,894 of VBEU01000045.1, forward strand.
GGCGGTCACGTCGAGGGTCACCAGATCCATGCAGATGCGCCCGGCGAACGGCACCCGATGACCACGCACCAGGACCGCGCCGCTCTTTCCGGCGACGCGCGGGAGTCCGTCGCCATAGCCGACCGGTACCGTGGCGATCCGGCCGTCGCGCGGAAGGCGGTACTCGTGCCCGTAGGACACTCCCGTGCCCGCGGGGACGCTCGCGAGGCGATGAACCCTCGACCGCCAGGTGAGTGCGGGCCGCAGCGGAAGCGCCTCCGCAAGATGGGGAGCCGCGTGCAGACCGTAGATCGCGAGCCCCGTGCGCACCGCATTCATCCCTTCGACGGCTCCGAAGGCTGCGACCCCCGCGCTCGCCGCGGCGTGCACCAGACGCGGGCGTTCGGGGATCGAGCGAAGGACCTCTCGAAAGCGGTCGAGCTGGACGCGATCGTTGGAGGGGTCGGGATCGTCCGCAGTCGCAAAGTGCGTGAAGATCCCGTCGATCTCGAGATGCGGCAGCGATGCGATCGCCCGATAGCGGGTCGCTGCTTCGTTCACGGGGGCACCGAGCCTCGTGAGCCCGGTGTCCACCTTGAAGTGCACGTGAGCATCGCGGCGAAGCGCGGTCGCCGCCTCGCTGATCGCGCGCGCCCGCGCGACATCCCAGGTGACGAGCACGAGGTCGAGGGCGACCGCGTGGCCGACTTCGGACGAGTCGGTCGGCCCGAGCAGCACGAGGATGGGGCCGTTGATGCCACCCTCGCGGAGCGCGAGGCCCTCCTCGATCGTCGCCACGGCGACCATCACCGCCCCGGCTTCGAAGCACGTCTCGGCGACCGCTTCGGCGCCGTGGCCGTACGCGTCAGCCTTCACCACGGCGATGATGTCGGCCTTGGCTCGCGCGCGGATGGCTTCGACGTTCGCGGCGATGGCGTCGAGGTCCACGTCGGCCACGGTCGAGCGGATGGCGTCGGAGGCGGTCATCGTCCCTCGACTATTTCACGGAGCGCCCGCGGAAGCGCGTCGGCGATGTCGGTCGCGAGCGCACCGGACTCTCCGATCTCGCTCGCGAGGAGGGCCCCAACGCGGCCGTGCGCCCACACCCCCGTGGCCGCCGCGGCCAGTGGGGCGAGCCCGCGGGCGACCAGCGCGGCGATCGCCCCGCCGAGCACATCGCCCGAGCCGCCGATCCCGAGCGTGGGGTTCGGCTGGTCGTGGACGTAGGTCTTCTTTCCGTCGGTCACCACCGTGACCGCGCCCTTGAGGACGACGACCGTCCCCCACTCCCGCGCGTGCCGCTCCGCGAAGGCCACCCGCGCAGCTCCGGAGGGAACAACGCCGCCCGCGAGACGGGCCGCTTCGCCGTCGTGCGGCGTGAGGATCGTCTTGGTGGGGAGCGCGTCCCGCCAGGCCTCGGTGCGGGAGAGCGCGTTCAGTCCGTCGGCGTCGATGACCGTCGTGATCGACCGCGCGTTGCGGAGGGTCGCGATCACGAAGTCGTCGGTCCCGGGCGCGTGCGCAAGACCCGGTCCGACGAGCAGCGCGCGCGTCCGTTCGTTCGTGATCGTCGAGACCTGCGCCGCCGCGCTGGCGGCGACGACGCCGGCCTGCGCTTCGGCAAGTGGAAAGAGCGTGACGTTCGGATCCTCGCCGGCGATGGCCTCGACGACCGTGCGTGCCGCTGCGATCGTCACGACACCCGCGCCGCAGCGGAGGGCGGCCCGCGATGCGAGCAGGGCTGCCCCGGGATAGCGCAGGGAACCGCCGATGATGAGCACACGGCCGCGCGCCTCCTTCCCCGCATCCTTCGGCAATGGTTTGAGCGCGGCGCGGACGACGCGAGCGTCGAGCGGCGCCGGCCTCGAGCGCTCGGTCAGCGCAGCCCTACGGCGACCGCAACCGCGAGGTCGCGGATATGTGAGATCGAAACTGACAGAGGGGTCTTGAGCCCGATCGCCTCACGTCGGGCCTCCGCGCGCCCGTGAAGCGTGACCGTCGGTTGGCCAGCGCGAGTTCGACGAATTTCGATCTCGCGCCAGCCGACACCGCGAACGCCGAGACCGAGGACTTTGGAGACGGCTTCCTTCGCGGCCCACCGACCAGAGAGATGCAGGATGTTCGTGCGGCAGTACATCTGCTCCCACTCGGTATAGACGCGATCGAGGAAGCGCCGCGGATGCTTCTCGAGCACATTGCGTATGCGCACCGTCTCGATGATGTCGATGCCTACTTCCGAGCTCACAAGGGGAATCCGCAGAGCGTCGCACGGCGGGTGGCACCGGTGAGCGGGGTGTGCGCGAGCCGCGGGTGCCCCGGGGACCCGCCACGCGGCATGAGCGAAGCGAATGACGCGGTAGGCGGGGAGGGTGCGGCGAGCGCGCGCCCCCGAACCGGGGACAGGACCCGCCGTGCGCGAGAAGCGCGGTTCATTCGACAGTGACCGCTTTGGCGAGATTGCGCGGCTGATCGACGTCGTTTCCGCGGCGATCGGCGATGTGATACGCGAGCAGCTGCAGCGGCACGACTGCCAGGACCGGTGAGAGCAGCTCTTCGACGGCCGGGATGCGAATGACTTCGTCCGCTTTGCCTGTGATCTCTTCATCCCCGTCTGTCGCGATGGCGATCACGACTCCGGCTCGAGCGCGAACTTCTTCCATATTGCTGCGGATCTTCTTGTAGACGGAGTCCTTGAGGGCGATCGCGACGACTGGCAGGTCCTCGTTGATGAGCGCGTTCGTCCCGTGCTTCATCTCACCCGACGCGGTTCCTTCCGCATGGATGTAGGAGAGCTCCTTGAGCTTGAGCGCGCCCTCGAGGGCCGTGGGATAGTTGACGCCGCGCCCGAGGAAGAGGAAGTTCCGCGCCGCGTAATAGCGATACGCGAGCGCTCGGACCTTCGGCTCCTCGCCGAGCACCGCATCGACGAGCGTCGGCAGATGGAATGCCTCGGCGAGCAGCTGGCGCGATCGCGCGGCATCGAGCGTTCCTCGCCGTTGGCCGAGGTAGATCGCGAAAAGATACAGATCCACGAGCATCGCGGCGTAGGCCTTCGTCGACGCGACGCTGATCTCCGGTCCCGCATGCAGATACACGACGTCGTCGGACACGCGACTCGCCTGACTGCCGACCACGTTCACGAACGACAGAAGGCGCGCGCCCTGCTTCTTCGCCTCTTCCATCGCGGCAAGCGTGTCGGCTGTCTCTCCCGACTGCGTGACCGCGACCACGAGCTGACCTGGCGCCACGACCGGCTGGCGATATCGGTATTCACTCGCGAAGTCCACGTCGCAGGGTATGCGCGCGAGGCGCTCGATGAGGTACTTGCCGACAAGCGCGGCGTAGGACGCGGTGCCGCACGCGACGAAGCTGATCCGCGGCAGCGTCCGGACGAACGCGTCGTCCATCTTGACGTCGCTGTCGAAGACGACTCGGCCGCTCGCGCGCTCGACACGACCGAGGAGCGTGTCCGAGATCGCGCGGGGCTGCTCGAAAATCTCCTTCAACAGAAAATGCTTGTATCCGGACTTCGCCGCCGCGATCGGGTCCCAGGTGATCTGCTCGACCTTCTTGTCGATCGGCTCGCCGCTGAGCTTCCGGAATCGGACCGCGTCCTTCGTGACGACCGCGAGCTCGCCGTGGTCCAGGAAGCTCACCGCGCGGGTGTGCTCGATGAGCGCGGGAGCGTCCGAGGCGATGAAGTTCTCGCCCTTCCCGTAGCCGACCAGCACACCGCCGGCGTTGGAGATGCGCGCAGCGACGATCTTGCCCGGGTCGCGGGCCGACACGAACGCGAGGGCCGCGGCGCCTTCGAGCTTCGGTAGCACGGCAATGGCGGCATCGTCGAGCGACAGACCCTTGGCGAGCTCCTCCTCGAGGAGGTGCACCACGACCTCGGTGTCGGTCTCGCTCGCGAACCGATGGCCGCTCGCGACGAGCGGAGCCTTGAGGGCTTCGAAGTTCTCGATGATCCCGTTGTGGATCACGGCGGTCACGCCACCGCAGTCCACGTGGGGATGCGCGTTCACCTCGGTCGGGCGGCCGTGGGTCGCCCAGCGCGTGTGCCCGATCCCTGTGTGGCCGTGGGCCGGATGGGTCGAGACGACTGTGGCGAGGTTGTCGAGCTTTCCTTCCGCGCGAAGGACCTCGAGGGCTCCGTTTTCTTGCACCGCGACGCCCGCGGAGTCATACCCGCGGTACTCGAGGCGTCGAAGGCCGGCCATCAGGAGCGGCAGCGCCTCGCGCGGCCCGACGTAGCCGACGATCCCGCACATGCCTAGACGAGCTCCTTCTCGGCGACGCGGGCAAGCAAGTCCGCGGTGCTCGAGGCGACCGTCGAGCTTTGCGCCTCGACGGTGATTCTCAGAACGGGCTCGGTGCCCGAGGGACGGACGAGGAGCCGGCCTGTGGATCCGAGCGTCGCCTCGGCGCTCTGCTTCGCGGCGCGGAACGCGTCGTTCGCTTCCCACTCGCGGCGGCGCGCAGCCTTCACGTTCCGTGTCACTTGCGGCCAGAACTTCATTTCGTCGGCGAGCTCGGCCAGCGTACGTCCCTCGGCGCGCATCAGATGCAACACCTCGAGCGCCGTGAGGATGCCGTCACCGGTCGTCGAGTACTCACGGAAGATGACATGTCCCGACGATTCACCGCCGAACTGCGCGCCGAGGCGCTCCATCGCCTCCCACACGTACCGATCGCCAACCTGCGTGCGCTCGAGCCGGACGCCGTCACGAGCGAGCATGTGCTCGAGTCCGCCATTCGTCATGACCGTGCCGACCACGATCTTCGGGTCCAGCTTGTCGTGGCGTATGAAGTGACGTGCTATGAGCGCAAGCACGAAGTCGCCGTTGTGGGCCCGGCCCCGTTCGTCGATGACGATCACGCGATCGCCATCACCGTCGAACGCGAATCCGGCATCGGCTTTGTTGTCGACGACAAGCCGCTGGAGCGCCTCCGGAGCGGTCGCACCGCAGCCCTCGTTGATGTTCTGGCCGTCGGGTTTGTCGAAGTACGAGAGAACTTCCGCGCCGGCCTGCGCGAAGACAGCGGGCGCCACGCGATAGGTCGCCCCGTTCGCGCAATCGAGCGCGATACGCATCCCCGAGAGGCGCGGCGCCTTGGACACGAGGAACGCCTCGTACTCCTTCACCAGCGCGCGCGAGTCACCGACGAGGCCGATGCCGCCCTCCGTGGGGCGAGGAAGCGTGTCGTCGCCGGTCATGAGCGCTTCGATCCGGTCCTCGACGCTGTCCGGCAGCTTCTGCGCGCGGTGATCGAAGAACTTGATGCCGTTGTCGGGCGCCGGATTGTGCGACGCGCTGATGACCGCTCCAGCGACGAACTCATCGGTCTTCGCGAGGAACGCCAGCCCGGGAGTTGGAATGTGGCCGACGAGGCGCACCTCCATGCCGACCGAACACAGCCCGGCGGCGAGGGCGCTTTCGAGCATGCGGCCGCTCCGGCGGGTGTCGCGGCCGATGACGACCGAGTGCCCCGGCCCACCGAGGACGTGGCCCGCCGCCCGACCAAGCCGAAGCGCGAGCTCCGGTGTGAGATCGAGATTGGCCACGCCACGGATGCCATCCGTACCGAAGAGCCTGGTCAAGCGATTCCTGATTACCTCGTTCGTATGGTGAGCGTCACTCGGGTCGGTTGCACGCTTTGGGCCGTCGTGCCTGCAGGCGTGCGAATGCCCACGTCGACCGGGTAAGTGCCCGGTCCCTTGCCCGTCGCGTCGACCGTCGCGACGACCTGGCCCGCCGTTATGCCCGAGAGTGCCGGTATCGAGCCGGCAACGACCACGCTGATCGTCGGCGGGTCGAACTCCGCGACGAAACCGCTACCGATACCGGTGGCCTGGAGGGCCACGACCGGGAACGCACGGCTTCCAATGAGTGGCGCGATCGACAATGTGACCGTCGCCTGGGTCGCTTTGACGAGCGTCGTCCCCTCGGCGGGGAGCAGCAGCGCCACCTGGAACGTCTTGTCGGCACCGAGACCGCTCAAGTCGATCGCTGTGGTGTTGACCTGGTCGATACCGCTGAGCGCGGCGGCTTCGCCACGCACCGTAACGACAGGTGGATCGCTCGTCACGCGGGTGACCCAGTAGCCCGCGGCGACTGCGCCGCGCACGGACGGGACGACCGGCACGGTGCGCGTCGTCGCGGTCGGAAGCACCGGCACCGTGAGCTGCACGACCGCGGGATCGGTGGTGAGCGCCTCGATCGTCGCGCCCGACGCGTCGACCGCCGTCGGCTGGACGCTCGCGACAAGGTCGGTGACCGCGTCGCCGAAGCGGACCGTCGCATAGAGCGCCGCGATCCGCGCGATCCGAGCCTGCACTGCGACGTCGCGCGAGGTGATCGGCTCGATGCGCACCGTCACCGTAGCCGGCGTCTTGCTGTCCACCTTCACCCCGGCGGTTGCGACATCGACACGCACGGGGATGTCCTGCGGATCCGCGCGATGCACGTCGGCGGCCGAAAGATCGAGGCTCGCGTGGATATCCGACGCAACGACGTTCGCGAGCGCCGCCTCCGTGCCTCTGAGCTTCACGCCGACATCTCCGAGCGGTCCCTCGAGCACGTAGCCTGCGGGAACCGCGTCCGGGCGCTCGACGGCGACGCGCCCGCCGTAGTCGCGGACGACTTCGGTCGGCGGCGCACTGAGCGCGGAGACGGCCCAGAAGATCATCGCGATGAGGACCGCGGTGAGCTTGAGGGGAAGGTCCGCGGTCGCGATACGCCGGAAGTTGATGTGCCGCCGCGGCAGGAGCGGCCGCGCGGGCGCGGGAACACGCGCCATCGCTAGGAGGCCTTGCTGCGGAACGGGAGCGGCTGAATGCGGCTGCGCAGAAGCGACGAGAGGACGCGCCGCAGACGCTCCTCATCGAGCGCGCCGATGATCCGTCCGCCCGCCGCGATGGAGATGGCCTGCGTCTCCTCGGAGACGACCACGACGATCGCGTCGGTCTGCGCGCTGATGGAGAGCGCGGCGCGGTGGCGCATGCCGTAGCGATGCGCGCCCCGGTCGGTGTTCTCTTCGAGCGGCAGAAGGCATGCGGCCGCGAGGATCTGTCCCCCGCGGACGATCACCGCACCGTCATGCAACGGCGAGCGCGTCATGAAGATGGACGCGAGAAGCTCGGCCGTGAGCTTCCCATTCACCGGCACCCCGGTCTCGCTGTAGTCCTGCAGACCCGTCGCCCTCTCGAGAACGATGAGCGCGCCGTGCTTGGCCTCACTGATCAGGAGCGCGGCCCGCACGAGCTCATCCACGATGCCCTCGAGCTCCTCCTCGCTGCCCGGTGCCAGCAGCCGGTTGAGCGGACCGAGCTGGCCGATCTGGCCGAGCGCGCGCCGCAGCTCGGGCTGAAAGACGACCACGAGGGCGATAAGGGCCACCGCGAAGAGGGCTTGGAGCAGGAGCGTCGTCAGGGTGAGATGCAGCGACGTCGCCACGAAGTAGATGAGCACGAGGACCATGACGCCGATGAGCAGCTGGACGGCTCTCGTTCCACGGATGAGCAGCAGCACGTAATAGATGAACACCGCGACGATGAGGACGTCGAGCACGTTGTTCCATCCGAACGGCTTATTTTGGGTGAGGACGTTGACGAAGTCGCCGAGCCACCTCTTGATGTCGTCCATCAGTCAGCCAGAGCCAGTGCCTCGACCTCCGCGGCAAGGTCGTTGCGGCCGTCCAGGAGCAGCGCGTGCGCGAGCAGCTGGCACTTCGTCTTCGCGACTTCGCGCTTGCCGAGGGTGCGGACGATATCCACGCGTAGTAGCGCGCGGCTTCGAGAGCCTTCGTTGCCGCTCGCGGATCTCGCGTCGCGAGATAACGCGCCGCATCTTCCTCGACGACGATGGGGTCGGCCTCGGCGGCGGGCTCTCCGTTGGCGCCGCCGGGCTCCGGCGCCCACGGCTCGACCGCTTGCGCTTCGACGGGCTCGGCTGCGGCAACCTCGGAGGCGGTCCTGTCCTCAGGGGGGAGCTCCTCGCTTGGCTCCTCTCGGACGGGCCAGCTCGGAGCAGGTGGCGGCGTGACCGCGGACCAGGGGTCGTTCTCGAGAGTGATCTCGCGTCCCTGCTCCTGATCGGATGGGGTGCTGCGCGGGTAGGTGGTCGGCGGCGGCGCCGCCCACGGATCGTCCGCGGGTGTGGCCATCCTGGGTTCGGCCGGAGGGACGAACCGGGGCGCCGGTTCAGATCGCGGTGCGGTCCATTGATCGAACGCGGGCGGGCGAAGCGCGCTGCCCGCTTCGCGCTCGGAGAATCGTGTTGCCGGCTCTTCGGTCTCGGCCGGCGTGGCGACGGACGGCTGGCCATCCGCGATCGCGTCGAGGGTCGACACGCCGCTCACGTCGCGGAGCTGCCCCTTGGCGTAGGCAACTTCTTTCTTCGCGCGTTCGCTCTCCCCGCTATCACGAAGGTCGCGAATGAAGCGGGCGTACTCCTGCACCGAAGCATCGGTGTCGCCGGCGAGGGCGAGCGCCGCGGCGAGACGACGGTGCGTGGAAAGGTCGCGGGGGTCCAGGACGATGGCTTGGCGAAGAAGACCGATGGCCGCCGATCGCTCGCCGGACTTGGTGAGGGCCGCGGCACCGTCGCGGAGCACGCGAAGCGCTCCGGTGCGGTCCTCTTCCTCGAAGTGCACCTTCGCGAGCCCGCGGTAGCCGCCCTCGGCGCCCGGGAACTTGTCGACCAGGTACTTGAAGCTCTGCTCGGCCTGGCGCAAACGCCCTTGCTCGAGGCTCTTGAGACCTTCTTTGAGCGCGACCTGATAGTTGAAGTCCTTCGAGGCCATGGCTCTAGTCTGCGCTCCGAGCGCGCCTTCGGGCTAGCGCTTCGTGAACTGAGGCGCCTTTCGGGCGCGCTTGAGCCCGGGCTTCTTCCGCTCCTTGGCGCGCGGGTCGCGCGTGAGAAGACCGGCCTTGCGGAGCGCCGCGAGGTGCTCCCGGTCCACTTGAAGGAGCGCGCGAGAGATGCCGTGCGCGATCGCGCCGATCTGGCCGCTGACGCCACCGCCTTCGACCTTCACCATCGCGTTGAAGCGACGCGCCGTGCTGGTGACCGTGAACGGCAAGAGGGCCTGATCGGTCGCACCGTCACGAGCGAAGTAGTCATCCAGCGGTTTTCCGTTCACGACGACCGCACCCTCGCCGGGTACGAGGCGGACGCGAGCGATGGACGTCTTGCGACGCCCCGTGCCCTGGAAGTACGGCAAGGCCTTCATGATTCGGTCTCCTTACGCATCGGCTCGGGTTTCTGCGCGGCGTGCGGATGCTCGGCGCCGGCGTACACGTGAAGCTTGCGCGACATCTGCTCGCCGAGTCGGTTCCGCGGAAGCATGCCGCGCACCGCGCGTCGGACGACTTCCTCGGGACGGCGGGCGAGAAGCTGCTCCAAGGTCTCCGACCGCAGGCCTCCGGGGTAGCCCGAGTGCCGCACGTAGTTCTTCGCCTGCAGCTTGTTGCCGGTGACGCGTACCTTTGCCGCGTTCACGACGATGACCGGATCGCCGGTGTCGAGGTGCGGAGAGAAGATCGTCTTGTGCTTTCCGCGGAGGATCGCGGCCACTTCGGTCGCGAGGCGGCCCAAGGTCGCGCCGTCGGCGTCGACCA
>VBEU01000184.1 GCA_005883775.1 Chloroflexota bacterium
CGAGGTTGAGGACGAGCCGCACCGAGCTCTTCTGTTCGTCGGCTAGGAGCTGCTGCATGTGGTCGAGGCGATGGAAGAGCTCCTCGCCCGCCGCGAACACGCTGTCGTCCGGCACCGGAACGCCCATGACCCGCCGCAGGACGGGACCGGCGATCTGCATCGCGCGCCGCTGGATCGGAAAGATGCGCTCGAGCCACCATCGTCCGGCCTCGGGCAGCGACAGCAGGCGCACCGTCTCGCCGGTCGGGGCGGCGTCGACCACGATGACGTCGTACTCGCCGCTGTCGTGGTGCTCGGCGATCCAGAGAAGGCTCGAGAGCTCATCCATCCCCGGAAGAACGGTGAGCTCCTCGGCGAGGACGTCGTCGAGGCCGCGCCACTTGAAGACACTCTGCACATATCGCTGGATCGTTCCCCAGTAGCGGCGGACGTTGTAGTAGACGTCCGATTCCTGACCCCAGAGGTTATCCACAATCCGCGTTGGCTCACCGCCGAGCGGAACATCAAAGGAGTCGGCGAGCGAGTGAGCGATGTCGGTCGATATCACGAGCGTGCGCTTCCCTCGCTCTGCGGAAAGAAGCGCGGTCGCTGCCGCAACGCTCGTCTTTCCAACGCCGCCCTTCCCGGTGTACACGATGATCCGCGTCGCGTTGGTCATCGACCGAGCATAGGTCTGACCACGGTCGATACCTCATCGACCCGACCGTGCGTCATTCGCGCGATACGGTCCATCCGCCGGTGTGGCGGCACCCGCAGGGAGGAAGACGTGTCGCCACTTTCTCAGCGTGAAGCAGAGGTCCTCGAACTCGTCCGCACGGGACACACGACCAAGGACATCGCGGCACAGCTCGGCATCAGCACCAGCACCGTTCTCTGGCATCGCAAGCTCGCACTCGCGCGTCAGACCGCGGCCGCAGCTCCGAAACGCGTCCCCAGCTCGCGCACGACGTCGACGAGTAGATCGACGTCAGCTTCCGTAGGCCCAAGCGCAGATTGAGGGCGTCGAGCTCGTCGGCCTTCGCGTCCTTCGGCCGGTACCGAAAGCAAACGATGTTGAGCGGCACGTCCGCGAGCCGCTCGAGGTCGGGCGCTTCGTCAATCCTCGTTGCGAGATGCTGCGCGAGATCCAGATGGCGCTCGACCATCTCGCGGTAGCCATCGCGGCCGTATGCGCGAAGCGTCGCCCAGATCGCGATGCCGCGCGCGCGGCGTGAGGCCTCCGGGCCCATCGCGCCGAACATCGGGTGCTCGCCCGGTTTCGGCAGGTATGCGGCGCCGATCGCGAACGGTCCGGCGAGGAGCGACGCGTCGCGGACGAACGCGAAGCCCGAGTCGTAAGGCACGTTGAGCCACTTGTGGCCGTCCGCGATGACCGACTGCGCGCGCTCGACGCCCGCGGCCAGGTGCGCCGCCTTCCCCGTCGCGCGCGCGAAGAGCCCGAACGCGCCGTCGACGTGGAGCCACGCGCCGTAACGCTCGGCGAGATCGGCGAGGGTGTCGATCGGATCGAAGTCGCCCGCGTTCACTTCTCCGGCGTTCCCAACGATGATCGCGGGCGCGCCGTCGAGCCCTCGGAGCGCGGCCTCCATCGCAGCGAGGTCGACGCGACCGATCTCGTCGCGCGTGAAGCGCCGCGCCGTGTCGCGTCCGATGCCCAGCATCGCGAGCGCCTTCGTGGCACTCGGGTGGATATAGCCGCTCGAAAACACCGGCACGTCGGGCAGGCCCGCGAAGCCACGCGCGTCGAGGTCCACGCCGTGGCGTCTGGACCACCAGCTCCGCGCGGCCGCCAGTGCGGTGAAGTTCGCCATCGTCGCGCCCGTCGTGAGCACGCCGCCCCACGAGGCCGGCAATCCGAACAGCTCCTTGAGCCAGCTGACTGAGAGCTCCTCGGTGACGGTGCCGATCGGCGTGGAGTCATAGGCGGCAGCGTTCTGATCCCAGGCGGAGGTGAGCCAGTCCGCGGCGAGCGCGGCCGGGGTGTCGCCGCCGATGACCCAATGGAAAAAGCGTGGCCCCGAGGCCCGGAGGGCGCCATCTGATGCGCGAACGAGCTCTTCGATCGCTGCGAGGGCCCCATCTCCGTGCTCGGGGAAGTCGCGGTTCAGCCCGGCTGCGGCGGCATCGGCACCCGGCCGGCGCACGCGATCGGTGTCGATCTCCGCGAGGTAGCGCTCGGCGGCAGCGGCCGCCCGACGGAGAGTCTCGCTGACAAGCCGGCGCTCGCGGAGGGGGTCACTCACCGAGAAATCCTAGCCCGCGGTACCGTGGAGCGGATGTCGAAAAACGCGCCCTCCGAACGTCGTCCCAATGTGCGAATGCTGCTGCACGGCGCCTACCGCGGTTTCGCCGGCGGCGCGCGTGACGTAACGCTCGACGCGGCGACGATCCGGGAGGCGCTCGAAGGCCTCGTGCGCGCGCACCCCACCCTCGCCGAGCGCCTTCGCGACGAACGGGGCAAACTGCGTCCGCACCTGGCGCTCTTTATCAACCAGGACGACGCGCGGCTTCTCGGCTGGGAGGACGCGCCACTCCACGACGGCGACATCGTGCACGTCATTCCGGCGGTCTCGGGCGGCTAAGACAGAGGGAGGACTCGGGTGGCAAAGAAGGTCACGCTGCTTGTCGGAACGAAGAAGGGTCTCTACATCCTGCGCGGCGATGCCGGACGAGGGTCGTGGGCCTGCGAAGGTCCCGCTTTCGCGCCTGCCGAGATCCACCACGCTGCGTACGACGCGCGCGACGGATCGATGTTCGCGGCCGTGAACCAGACATGGGGCGGCTCGCGCATCGAGGTGAGCCGCGACATGGGCAAGACGTGGAAGACCACGAAGAACCCGGCCTTCCCCGAAGGCACCGACCGTACCTTCTCGAAGACCTGGCACATCGAGCCGGGACACTCCAAGACGCCGAACGTGGTCTGGGCCGGCACCGAGCCGGCCGCGCTCTTCAAGAGCGAGGACCGCGGCGAGACCTGGTCGATCGTCAAGAGCCTCGACGACCAGCCGTCCCGCGCGAAATGGGTGCCCGGCTTCGGTGGCATGGGCCTTCACTCGATCGCGATCGACGCGAAAGACCCGAAGAAGATGATGGTCGGCATCAGCGTCGGAGGTGTGTATCGCACCGAGGACGGCGGCACGACATGGGGAAGAGGTCTACTGGCGCGATCCCGGCCAGACCACATGGCAGTTCAGCACGACCGGCCTGCCGTCGAACTTCGGGTTCGCGGCGGCGATGCATCCGCGCGACCGGAGCACGGCGTACTGCATCCCGCTCGACGGTATGAGGCGTACCGCCGCGCCGTTCGGGATCGGCGTGTACCGCACGACCGACAAGGGGAAGACCTGGGACCGGCTCGACAAGGGTCTGCCGGAGGGCGCCCCACTCGAGTCTGTGCGCGAGGGGATGCACAACGATCGCCTCGATCCGATGGGTCTCTACTTCGGCACGGCCAATGGCGACGTGTGGGCCAGCAAGACCGAAGGCGAGAGCTGGAGCCGCATCGCGCAGTACTTGCCGTACGTCACGTCGGTGCACGCCGCCACGATCGAGTAGCCAGTAGACCGCTGGCCATCCTCTTCGCGTTCGGAGATTCGGTCTTCGATTGCGGGCACTACAACGAGCGCGGCGTAACACCGCAGGCGCTCCTTGCCCGCAACGATGACCGGCTCTTTCCCGAGTTCCGCGGTCGCGATCTCTGGAGCCTTCGGGGGAACAAGGCGGTCACGGTCGTCCACACGGCCGTCGACGGCGCGACGTCGGCTGATCTTGAACGACAAATCTCGATCAGATCGGTGCCACGTGAGGCCATCGTGATGGTCAGCATCGGGGGGAACGACCTGCTGCAGGCGCTGCCCAGCTTGAGCGACGCCGAGCTCGAGGCATTTCCGCGTCTGGTCCGCGCGGCGCTCGAGCGGCTCGCTCATGCAAGGCTGTTTGTAGCGAACGTGTACGACCCGAGCTTTGGGGACGACTCCAACAATTTCCTCGACGTCGATCCGGCGACGGCCCGCCGCGCTCATGGTCGAGTGAATGAGATCCTGGCCCTCGAGACCACGCGGGTCGGAGCCTGCCTCGTCGATCTTCACGCGCACTTCCTGTCGGGTGAGCCGTCGTGGTTCACGCGACAGGTCGAGCCGAGCCTTACCGGCGCCTCCGAAGTCCGCCGCGTGTTCCTCGACGCGATCGTGCGAACGAACGCGGCCGCCGATCTGTAGGGCCCGCGTGCCGGCATCGTGCGTCTTCTGCCAGATCGCTCGTGGCGAGGTGCCATCGCACGTCGTCCACCGCGATGAGGACGTGATCGCGTTCCTCGATCGCGCGCCTCTGGCGCTCGGTCACGTGCTCGTCATGCCCACAGCGCACGTCGAGACCCTCGATGACCTCCCCGATGCGCTGCTCGTGCCGGTGTTCGACGCCGTGCGCCGCACCTCGATCGCGGTGCAGAAGGCGCTCGGTGCCGCGGGATCGTTCGTCGCGACGAACACCCGCATCAGCCAGAGCGTCCCGCACCTTCACATCCACGTCGTGCCACGGAACAAGGGCGACGGACTCTTCTCGACGAGGCTCATCTGGCAGCGCAAGAAATACGAGACGGATTCGGACATGGCAGACATCGCGACGAAGATCCGCGCCGCGTACGAGTTGGCGCGATAAGGCCCCGGCCGAAGCCGGGGCCTCTCGCGGGTGGGGGCGTGGACCCATCAGCACTTCCCGTGCATCTGGATGTTGCCGCCTGCAAGCGTGCCCCACGCCGTGGCGGACCCGTCCGTCGTCAGGATCTCGAAGAAGTCGCTGCGTCCCGGCTCGCCCATGTCGATCACGAGGACCTGGCCGAGCACAGCCCCCAACCCGTCCTTCCAAGTCAGGATCGCGGCACCCTGGAAGGTGTCGGGAGACGGCGCATCCGGCACATGGAACTTCGCAGAGTCCGGGTCTGTCAGGAGACCGGCGCGAGTGTCGTAGACCTTCGCCATCGGGTCCTTGACGTGTAGCTTCGTCGGACCGTAGAGGACATGGCCCCACGCGGTCAGGTTTCTTCCGGCAACGGCGAAGTGGGCCTTGCCGCCATTCCAGTCGATGAACCCACCGCCGGTCACGAACGCGTTCGGGCCAGCACAGCTGTTCGTGGCGCACGTGATGTCCGCGTGTGCCTGCGCGACATAGAGGTTGATCCCGAGCGCTGGTACGACCACGTGGAGGGCGGTCACGGTGATGTCGCTGCCCGCCCGCCCCGGGCTCGCTCCCTCGTTCAGGACGATGTAACCGCCGCCAGGCACCGGGATCTGCTCGCTCTGCGTGCCTGCGGGAGCCTCAACCGTCTGGGACACGCCGAGAGTTGTGTCGTTGATCGTCACTGTGGTCGACTCGCCACCACTGACAGAAGGCACGCCGTTCGTGCACTTCGCCTCGGCCGTGGTGCGGAGAGCGGTGGCGCTGATCGTTGCGCCAGGAACGTTGAGCTCGAATTTCGCAACGTACGCCTCCGCGCTGCTCTTGTTCCCGTGCGAGACCACGCTCGCGTGGAGGACGTCGAGGACGAGAAGACCGCCGGTCAGATCAGGCGCCGTGACCGCGCAGTTCGCGGGCGTGGCGGCGGCCGGGTAGCAGAGCACCGACGCCTCGTCATTGATCTCGGTCGCCCCGCTGAAGCTCTGCGTTGCCGCCAGACAGATCGTGCTGCTCTGGGCGGCGCTGTCTTTGCAGTCGACGCTGACGAGTGGTCCGAGACCAAGCAGGCTTCCCTTGAGAGCGGTGGCCTGACCGCTGAAGGTCGTCGGCGTCGCCGCGGTGCTCGTCGACGCGGGGGGCAGCCAGAGGGCGGCGGTGAGAAGCAGGGTCACGCTGATTAGCACGCCGGATCGGCACCGGCGGATGTTTTGCCAGTTCACTGTTCTTGCCTCCTTATTTCGCGCAACCCCTCGTCCCACCGCTACGGGCACGACGACACGGAGACCGCGTATCGATGACCTCCTTGCTGCATGTGCCTCCCTCCGACTTTTTCGCCAAGTACGTTTTTCTGTCCGAGGTCAGCGCAATGGATGCCCGTAAAAGACACGCACAGCCCGGAACCGGCAGAACCGGAAGCCGTTAGTCCTTCCGGTGTCGGCACAGGAGAAGACCGTGAGTCCGTCGCTCTCTCGGCGAGAAATCGAGGTCCTCACACACGTCGCCCTCGGTCAGACCTCGAAGGAGATCGCGGGAGCGCTCGGTATCGGCGAACGAACGGTGAACTGGCATCTCGAGCGCGTCTTCGTGAAGCTCGGCGCGGGAAGCCGCGCGGAGGCGGTCGCGCTCGCCCTCGAGCTCGGGATCGTGCGCAGACCGCATGACTCGCAGACGAGCCCATGACTGCGAAGACGACAACACGCCCCTGATGACGTCAGCGGATGACAGAGATCGCGACGAAGATCACGAGCACGGACGAAATGCGACGCGAAGTACCAGGACTAATCGGCCGGGAGAGTTCCATTGCGCAAGCGCACAGCCTGGCGCTCAATCGATGGCGGGTGGAGGGCCGCGGAGCCGGGGGCTAAAGAGAGGGGACGGGCCATGAGCGGAGGGAAGGCTTACCGACACGGGTACTACGCGACTCTGCCTCACGCACGGCCGCAACCGGCATCTGGGGGCGTCGACTTCGACGGCATCTTCATCGTGATCGTCGCGTCGATGCTCATCGTCTTCGTCACCGCGCTCGCGACGGATCCGTCGCTCCTCGGATCGGCGGAGCAGTGGCTTCGCGCGGTCCTGTCGGACTTGCTCCGACGCTAGCTCGCGCCCTTAGCTAGCCGCGCGTCACCGCTTCGGCGGGGACAAACCGGCGTATTGCGTCGACGATCGCGGCATGCTCCTGCTCGAGGACGCGCGCCGCGAGCGTCGCCGCCGTGTCGTCGGGTCGGATCGGGACGCGCCGCTGTACGACCACCTCGCCGAGATCGACGGTCTCCGGATGCACGCGATGAACGGTGCAGCCCGACTCGGTCGCGCCTGAAGCGAGCACGGCCTCATGGACCCTGGCGCCGTGCATGCCCCGGCCGCCGAAAAGCGGCAGGAGCGCAGGATGCAGGTTGATCACAGGCACCCCTCGAAGACGCACGAAGAAGATCGGCGCGAGGATGTGATCGAAGCCCGCCAAGACGACGAGCTCGGCACCCACACCGGCGATCGCTGTGGCCATCGCGGAGTGCGCAGCCGCTCGATCCGAATACGTGCGGAGCGTGAAGACGGCACTGGGCACGCCGGCGAGAGCCGCCCGCTGCAGAGCCGGAACGCCCGCGTGATTCGAGACGACGATCGCCACACGGGCATCGAGCTCGCCTGAGGCACACGCGTCGAGGATCGCCTGAAGATTCGATCCGCGCCCCGATACAAGGACCGCGATAGGCAGGAGCCCGTCCGCGGCGATCGCGACGACCAGGCCGATCCCCATGTTCCACGTGTCGAACTGCTCCATCTCTTCGAGGTCGCCGAGCCGGGCGAGCAGCGTGAAGAGCGCCGGTACTTCCCAGGACGCCCGATCGATCGACGCGGCGGTGCCGTTTGGCAGCGACCGCGGGAGATTGCCTTCCCAGCCGCCGCCGGTGAGGTGGGCGATCGAGTGGATATCAGCGACCTGGCGCAGCGCCCGGAACTCCGCGAGATACGGGCGATGTCCTGTGAGCAGCGAGCCGCCGAGCGTCGCCCCGGCGAGCTCCTCGCGCGGGACGAGGAGCACGTCGCCGAGCGACGCGCTCCGCTCGTGCATCGCTCTGCGCGCGCAGATCTCGCGTGCCAGGGAATACCCGTTGGTGTGCAGACCCGTCGATGGGATCCCGATGAGGGCGTCGCCCTCGCGTACGCGGTGCGGCCCAAGTATTTTCTCGCGGTCGACGACGCCAACGAGAAATCCGGCGAGGTCGTAGGTGTCCGGCGCGTACATGCCTGGCATCTCCGCGGTCTCGCCGCCTAGGAGAGCGACGCCGAACCGCGCGCACGCCTCCGCCATCGCGCCGACGACGCGGGAGAACACGTTCGGATCGATTTTCGAAGTCGCGAAGTAGTCGAGGAAGAAGAGCGGTTCCGCGCCCATCGCGAGCGCATCGTTCACGCAGTGGTGGACGAGGTCAGCACCCACGACCTCGTGGTGGTCGAGCAGGCGCGCGATCTCGAGCTTCGTGCCAACGCCGTCCGTCGTCGCGACGAGGACCTTGTCGGCGCCCGGGGACGCGAACAACCCGCCGAACTGGCCGACCTCGCCGATGACCTCGGGGCGCCTAGTGCGCGCGATACGCTCCTTGACCTTGGAAAGCGCGTCCTCGGCGCGCGCGATGTTCACGCCGGCGTCGCGATAGGTGAGGCTCACGCTTTCACGGGTTCGCTCTCGAGCGAATCCTTCCCGAGCTCGAGCTGGACCGGCACGAGATAGTCGCCGGTGAAGCACGCGGTGCAGAGCTCGCCCGCGGTACCGCCGGTCGCGGTGACCATCCCGTCGAGCGAGAGATAGCCGAGGGAGTCCGCGCCAATGTGCTGACGGATCGCCTCGACGTCCATGCGCGACGCGATGAGGTCATCCCGGCGCGCCATGTCCACCCCGAAAAAGCACTGATGGCGGAGGGGCGGCGAACAGATGCGCATGTGCACCTCGGTCGCGCCGTGGGTCCGGAGGAGCTCGACGATGGGGCCGCTCGTCGATCCCCGCACGATGGAGTCGTCCACCACGATGACGCGCTTGCCGTGGAGGACGTCGTGGAGCGCGTTGTACTTGAGCGCGACACCCTGGCGGCGCAGCTCCGGCGAGGGCTGGATGAAGGTGCGCCCGATGTACCGGTTCTTGATGAGCCCCTCGCGGAATGGAATACCGCTGCGGCGGGCGTAGCCCACCGCGGCGGGGATCGCGCTGTCGGGCACCGGAATCACGACGTCGGCCGCGACGGGGTGCTCGCCGGCGAGGGTCTCCCCCATGCGCTCGCGGGTCGCGTAGACGGAGACGCCTTCGAGATCGCTCGCCACCGATGCGAGATAGACGTGCTCGAATACGCAGAGTCCACGGCGGCTCGCCGGGAATTCGGCGACCGTGACCGGACCGCGGTCATCGATGCGCAGGACCTCGCCCGGCGCGACGTCGCGGATGAATCGCGCGCCGACGGTCTCGAGCGCGCAGGTCTCGCTTGCCACGAGCCACGTGTCGCCCTTGCGCCCGAGGCAGAGCGGACGCACGCCGAGCGGGTCGCGAACCGCGTAAAGCGCGGACGGCGTGAGGATCACGAGAGACCATGCGCCTTGGAGCTTCGGCAGTGCGCGGGCCAGGCGCTCGTCCCATGTCGGGCCGCCCTCGTGCGCGATGACCTGCGCGATGACCTCGGTGTCGCTCGACGTCGTGAACGGCACGCCTACGCGTGCGAGATCTTCGCGCAGGTCGCGCGCGTTGATGCAGTTGCCGTTGTGACCGATCGCGAGCTCGCCGAGCGCTTCGCCACGCACGACCATCGGCTGGGCGTTCTGGATACGGGAGCTGCCGGTCGTCGAATAGCGCGTATGGCCGATCGCCGCGCGGCCCCCCAGGATCCCGAGGTCGGGCTCGCTGAACACCTGGCCGACGAGGCCCATGCGCCGGACGATCCGCATGTCGCGGCCATCGGTCGCGGCGATCCCCGCGGACTCCTGACCCCGATGCTGCAGCGCGTAGAGC
>VBEU01000185.1 GCA_005883775.1 Chloroflexota bacterium
GACCGCCTGCCGGCGACGAGCAAGAACACCCGATGGGCCACCCGGGATATTGCGAGCCGCCAGGATCACAGCCGAGCGCCGCGCCGATTTCTTTGGCGGCGGGCCAGCACGTCGCAGCTCGGCGAGAAGCGAATCGAGAGGCGTGTCTTTCGTGACGACGGCGGCAGCGCCGGCGGCGAGGGCGGTCTCGCGGATCGCGTCGTTGAGCGTGAACATCACGATGCGGACCTCCGGCATAGTCGCGCGCACCGTCCGCAACACGTCGAGACCGGCAAGGCGGGGCATGTCGCTGTCGAGGACGACCAGATCGGGCTTGGTTTTCTCGATCATGCGAAGGGCCTCCGCTCCGTCGGCGGCCGGACCGACGAGCGCGAAGTCTTTCTCAGACGCGAACGCTTCGCGAAGGCCTTCGCGAACGCTCGCGTTGTCGTCGGCGATCACAACGCGGCGAACGACCGCGGAGCGAGGCGCCGCCGCTGCGATCGGGCGAAGTCGTCTTTGACGTTCGACGGCCTGTCGCACGTCCTCTGGGCTAGCAAACCCGAGCTCTACGAGGAGCTCGCCCAGCGGGATTCTTTTCCCGCGCCGGCGGTCTTGCTCCGCCAGCGCCTGCTCGAGCTGCGCGGGTCGAATGACGCCGGCCTCGATCAGGTGAAGACCGATGCCTGGGTCGCGTTCGGACCCGTGCAAGAGCAGTTGGAGGAGATCCGCCAGGTCCAACGGACCGAATGGTTTGACGATGAAGGCCGAAGCTCCAACGGCGCTCGCAAAGGCTCGACCTTCCGGATCGTCGCGCGCGGTGAACAAAACGATGCTGATGCTCCGCGTATCCGCAGCCGCTTTGAGCTCGCGGCAGACGGAGTAGCCATCGCGGCGCTGTCCCTCGAAGTTCACGTCAAGCAGCAGGACTTCCGGACGATGGCGCTTGGCGAGGGCGAGGCATTCATCCGGTGTCGACGCCTCGATGACCGTCCAGCCCTGGGCCGTCAGAGTCACCCGCGCGGCCGCACGCAGGCCGGCGTCGTCATCAGCGACGAGGACCGCGGGGTCGCGGCCGCTATGTATCGCCCTCACGCAAATGCGACTGTCAGGCCTGTTGAGCGGCGAGGCAAGCAGAACTTAGCATTCAGGAGCGGCTAGACTAGAACAGACGTTCTAATAACACGCTCTCGGCCGGGGAGCGCTGGGGAGCCCGGGATGCCTGGCTGGGTCGACCTGCACGTTCACAGCAATTACAGCTTTCTGGACGGCGCCTCGGATGTCGATGACCTTGCCGACGCCGCAGTCGAGCAGGGCCTCGACGCGCTCGCGCTCACCGACACGAATGGCCTGTACGGCGCTGTGCGGTTCGCCAATGCCGCTAAAGAGCGGGGACTCCGTCCGATCTTCGGCGCTGAGCTCCAGCTTCAGGACATGGGTCACATCGTCCTGATCGCGCGCGACCGCCAGGGCTGGACAAGCCTGTGCCGGACGATCTCGGCGGCCCAGCTTGCCGGCGAGAAGACAAAGCCGAAAGCCACGTTCGACCTCCTAGCGGAGAATGCCGCCGGCCTCTTCGCGCTCACCGGCTGCGCCCACGGCGCGGTGCCGCGGGCGGTCCGGGCGGGCGACCTCGACACCGCACGCGAGGCGCTCGCACGGCTCGGCTCTGTTTTCGGCGAACGCCTCTATGTCGAGCTCTCCGACCATCTCGATCCGGACGCTCCGGCACTCTGCGACACACTCGCGTCGCTCGCCGGCGAGATGGGCCTCGGCTGCATCGTCACGAACAATGTCCACTACGCGCGCCCCGAAGGCCGTCGCCTCCACGACGTGCTCCGTTGCATCGACCTCGGCACCACGCTCGACGAAGCTGGCAATCGCTTGAAGCCGAACGGCGAATATTGGCTCAAGGGCGAGACCCTGCTGCGCCAGCGGCTCGGTCGCTTCGATGAGGCGTTCCGCAACGCGCGCGAGATCGCCGATGCTTGCGTTCTCGATCTCCTTTACGACACGAACACGCCGCGCGCGGAGGCCTCGTTCGTCGGGAAGGATCGCCTTCCCGGTTTTCCGGTGCCCGAAGGGCACACCGCGTTCTCGTTCCTCTACGCGCTCTGCGGCGAGGGCGCGAAGATCAAGTACCCGCGGATCACGCGCGACGTCGCGAAGCAGCTCGCGCACGAACTTGACGTCATTGATCGCTGCGGCCTCGCCGAGTTCTTCCTCATCAACTGGGACATCGTTCGCTTCTGCAGGGAGCACCGGATCCCGGCGCAGGGCAGAGGATCGGCCGCGGACTCGATCGTCGCGTACGTCCTCGACATCACCAAGGTCGACCCGATCCAGCACGACCTCCTCTTCGAACGCTTTCTCACCGAGGACAGCCGGACGATGCCGGACATCGACCTCGACATCGCGACGAACGACCGCGAGGAGGTCATCCAGTACGTGTACAAGAAGTACGGCGAGCGCTACGCCGCGATGGTCTGCAACGTCGTCACCTACCGGGCCCGCTCGGCCTCACGCGAGGTCGCGAAGGCCCTGGGCTTCCGTCTGGAGACGATCGACCGGATGGCGAAGTCGATCGATCAGTACCACGTCGATCCGCGCGGCATGCCGACGTCGGCGCAGCACCCGGCGTATCACCACACCGATCGCGCGTCGGAGCACGGCTGGGAAGAGCCGCGCGCCATGCCGGACACGCTCGCCGACCTGCTCGAGATCTTCGACGAGAAGGAGCGTGCGCGGTTCCCGCTCTTTCGCGAGCTCACGCTCGCCATCGCCGACTTCCCACGGCACCTTTCGATCCACAACGGCGGGATGCTCATCACCGCGCTGCCGCTCGTCGACACGGTCCCGATCGAGCGCGCGACCATGCCGGATCGCAACGTCGTGCAGTTCGACAAGCGCGACGTCGAGGACCTTGGACTCGTGAAGATGGACCTGCTCGGGCTGCGGACGCTCTCGCTGGTGAAGGACGCGGTCGCCGACATCGAGACTCGCCACGGTGAGCTGCTCGAGCTCGGGTCCCTGCCGCTCGACGATCCAGCGGTCTACGACCTCATCTGCGAGGTCGACACGATCGGCCTCTTCCAGGTCGAAAGCCGCGCTCAGGCGCAGGCCCTGCCGAGGGTGCGGCCGAGGAACTTCGCGGACATCGTTGTCGAGGTCGCGATCATCCGGCCGGGCCCGCTGCAGGGAAACATGGTGAACCCGTACATCCGCCGCCGGCAGGGCCGCGAGCCGGTCGCCTACGCACATCCCGTGCTCGAGCCGATCCTCAAAGAGACGCTCGGGGTGATCCTCTTCCAGGAGCAGAT
The DNA here is from genome assembly GCA_005883775.1 of Chloroflexota bacterium. Taxonomy (GTDB): domain Bacteria; phylum Chloroflexota; class Limnocylindria; order P2-11E; family P2-11E; genus 3-1-20CM-2-70-9. The sequence continues at coordinate 3,300 of VBEU01000185.1, forward strand.
CCTGCGCGTCGCGATCGCGGCGGCGGGATTTTCCCCGTCGGCCGCCGACATGCTGCGTCGCGCGATGAGCCGCGCGCGCTCGAGCGCCGACATGGAGAAGCTGCGCGGGCCGTTCGTGACAGGCGCAGCGGCCAAGGGCGTCGACGACGTGACCGCGAACGAGATCTTCCGGCAGATCGCCGCGTTCGCGGAGTTCGGATTCTGCAAGAGTCACGCTGCGGCGTTCGCGCTCACCGCGTATCACACCGCTCATCTGAAGCTCTACTACCCCGCCGAGTTCTACGTCGGACTCTTGAACAATCAGCCCATGGGCTTCTACTCGCCCGCTGTCATAGCCGGCGACGCGAAACGTCATGGCGTCGCGATCCTGCCGGTCGATGTGAATCGATCGTCCGCCAAAGCTGTTGTCGAAAGCTCAGCGGAGGGGACCGTCGTGCTCGCGGGTCCCTTCGACGACCCGTTAGGGTCGTCGACTCCCGCTCCGCCGACAGCCCCCTCCGCTTCGCATCCCGTGGACTCCTCGCGCACGATTTCTTCTCATCGGAAGTGTCGCGACCATGACGTTCGCATCGGCTTTGGCTCTGTCAAAGGGCTCGGCGAAGAGGAGGCCAAGGCTGTCGTCGAGGAGCGCCAACGCGGCGGGCAGTTCAAGTCATTCGATGAGTTCGCGACACGCGTTGGCTTGAAGGAGGAGGCCTTACGAAATCTCGCGCTTGTGGGGGCGTTCGACTCGTTTGGCGAGCCACGGCGCGCGCTCCTCTGGCGCGCGCGCGACGCGCACCGCACCTCGCCGTCGTACGTCCGCCGTGCGCTGTCTCTTCCGACCACCGAGGCGCCATCGCTCCCGCCGGTCGGCGAGCAGGAGCGGACCGCACTCGACTATCGCATCACCGGTATTCCGACCGGGCCGCAGATCATGAGCTTCTACCGCGAAAACCTCGCGCGACGCGGCGTGCTTCGCGCGTGCGATCTGGAAAAGCGGGCCCACGGGAGCTACGTGGTGATCGCCGGCGCCGTCGTCGTAAAGCAGCACCC
>VBEU01000186.1 GCA_005883775.1 Chloroflexota bacterium
GCCGGTTCCCGCTGGACCACCCTGGGCTTCGAGCGAAAGCACAACCGCATCGCGCGGCTGGCTTCGGGAGACTTCGAGTCGTTCCGCTCGGCGATCACCGAGGGCCTTCCCGTGGCGCCGGCGTACTACCCGAGGGTGCGCGACCTGAACAGCGAGGGCGCCCCCGCCGCCACGCGAACGCGGTTGCCGTTCATACGGGAGATGGGGCCGGACGTGGTGCGGATCGACCCGCGGCCCCCGCATGTCTTCGGCGCGGGTCATTGCCCCGGCGCGCTCAACGTTGTCGCCAACGATTCATTCGCGGTTCGCGTCGGCGCCACCGTTCCGTTCGGGGCGCCGATCGTGATCCTCACGACTGATCCCGAACAGGCCGAGCGTCTTCGCGAGCAGCTCGCTGTCATCGGCTATGACGAAGTGCGGGGCTACGCCTCTCCAGCTCCGGCGGATGAAGAGGAGATCCGGCGCATCGAGCAGCTCGACGCTCGAGCGGCCGCCGAACGAAGAGACGCCGGCGCCATCCTCCTCGACGTGCGTGAACAGTCCGAGTGGGACGAGGGGCATGTCCCGCGCGCGCTCCATGTCCCTTACGAAAACCTCCGGGGGCGCGCACACGAGCTTCCGCTCGATCGGCAGATCGTGACGTACTGCGCCGGTGGAATTCGCTCGAGTCTCGCCGCGAGCATCCTCGAATCTTCTGGATACGACGTGGCCAATCTGCACGGGGGCTTCACGGCATGGCGGAATGCCGAGCTCGAGATCTCGAAGGAGAAATAAGGCCGCCAAGGGCACACATCCTGCTCGACCATTACAGGTGGCGATTCACATTGGGTCTGTTCCCCTAGATATGGCGTTGCCAGGCAAGGAAGCCCTGTTACCGCAGAATGGTGTAGTGAGGATCGCCTTCGTCGCTTCCGCTATTCCCAGGCGCTGCGGAATCGCGACCTTCACCGCCGATCTGATGGCGGCTGTAAAAGCAGCCGACCCAGCGGTCCGTTGCGTGGCTGCGGCGATCGACGAGCCGAACACCGCGCGCGCATACGGGCCGGATGTCCGCTGGCGCATCAAGCAAGGCGACAAAGAGAGCTACCGCGGCGCCGCGCGCGCGATAAATGAGTCATCGGTCGACGCCGTCAACCTGCAGCATGAGTTCGGTCTCTACGGCATCTGGCGCGACGGTGTCTACGAAGATCATTGCGTGCCTTTCCTTGAAGCTCTGCAGAAGCCCGTCATCACGACGCTGCACACGGTCCTGCCCCAGCCCGAGCCGCAGATCCGCGAGACCGTGCGTCGCATCGCCGCGCGCAGCACGAGGATCGTGGTCATGGCGGAGACCGCGGCGCGGCTGCTCAGGGACGTCTACGGCATATCCCAGCGCCCGGTCGTCATCCAGCACGGCATGCCGGCGATCGTGCCGCGTGGCCGGCACCGACTGAAGAGGCAGCTGGGCGTGGATCACCGAACGATCCTGTCGACCTTTGGCCTCGTCGATCCGCGCAAGGGCCTCGAGTACATGATCGCGGCGATGCCCGAGATCGTCGCACGCCACCCGAGTGCCCTCTACTTGATCGTCGGACAGACGCACCCCGAGCTCCTGAAGAAGGCCGGCGAGCAATATCGAAATGAGCTTGTCAGCAAGATCGAGAGCTCGGGCATGTCCGACAACGTCCGCTTCGTGAATCAATACCTGACGCAGCGCGAGATCGTCGACTATCTCCTCGCGACCGACGTGTACGTGACGCCCTACCTCGACCTGAACCAGATCACGAGCGGCACGCTCGCGTACGCGCTCGGCGCGGGGAAGGCGATCGTCTCGACGCGCTACCTGCACGCTGCCGAAGCGCTCGCCGACGGTCGAGGCCTGCTCGTCGACATACGCGATCCCGACGGTCTCGCTCGCGCGGTGCTCGCGATACTCGACGATCCGGCACTCAAGGCCGAGCTCGAGCGGCGCGCGTACGACTACGGCAAGGAAATGGCGTGGCCAAACGTCGGCCGGCGCGTCCTTGCGCTCACTCGCGAGGTCTTGGAGGCGGAGCCGGTGAGCTCCCCCCTCGAGCCGATAGACACCGAGAGTCCCGTTCACACCGGATGACGACGGTCCCTATCGATCGCACGACCGGCCTCGGTCACCGCCTCGAGCAGAACCCGCTTATCACGGCACGGGACGTCAAACCGTCGCTGCCGCAGCTCGAGGTGGTCTCGGTCTTCAACGCCGCTACCGCCCAGTTGAACGGGGAGACTCTCCTGCTCCTGCGGATCGCCGAGCGGCCACGCAGCGATATCGACCCGCCGCCTGGCGCCATGACCCTGGACCTCGACGGGCCGCACCCGGTCCTGCGCCCCCTGCCCAAGGGGTACACCAAGCACGACGTTATCGGCATGTGCTTTTTCGAAGAGGATGGTGACCGGCCGCGTGTGGTCGTGGCCTATATCCCGAAGGACCTGCCGGGCCTCGACCTTCGGGACCCCCGGTCGATCCGGTACCGCAATAGCACCGGCGTGCTCGGGGTGACCAACGAGGGCTATACCGACTACCTCGCGCAGATGAGTCATCTGCGGCTCGCCCGCAGCCGCGACGGGATCAAGTTCACGGTCGACGAGACGCCGGCCATCGCGCCGCATAACGACATCGAGGAGTACGGCGTCGAGGATCCGCGTATCACGCTGATCGACGGGACCTTCTACATCACGTACGTCTCTGTCTCGCGGTGGGGCATCACGACGAGCCTGGCAACGACGCGCGACTTCAAGTCGTATGAACGCCGCGGCGTCATCCTGCTTCCGGATCACAAGGACGTCGTCATCTTCCCTGAGCGGGTCAACGGAAAGTACGTCGCGCTTACGCGTCCGATGCCGCAGTCATTCAGCCGGATCTTCGGCATCTGGATCGCGTTCTCGGACGACCTCACCCAGTGGGGCGGTCACGAGACGCTCTGCCTTCCGCGCTGGGATCACTGGGACGAGCTCCGCACCGGCGGGTCGGCTGTCCCGTTCCGGACGCGCGAAGGATGGCTCGAGCTGTACCACGGAGTGAATCGCAATCATCGCTACGCGATGGGCGCCGTGCTCCTCGACGCGGACGATCCGCGGAAGGTGCTCGCGCGGTCGCCGGCGCCGATCCTCGCTCCAGGTACGGCCTACGAACGGCTCGGCCTGTTCAACGACACGATCTTCTCTTGCGGTGTCGTCCCTCTGGATGCGGACCGCATCCGGATGTACTACGGGGCTGCGGATTCGTGCATCGCGGCGGCGGACTTTTCGGTGAGAGAGATCATCGCGAGCCTCGAGCCCTGGCCGAGATGATCAGGCAATTGGCGCGGCTGACCCGTCGTATGCCGCGCGCGGGAGCGCGGGCCGTTGCGCTGAGCGTGTACGCCGATGACGAGGACCGTGGCCTGGCGGCGCGCGACCGAGGCTTCGAGGGAGTCGCATGCATCGACGACGCGGCCCGCGCTGTCGTGCTGCTCCTCGATCTGTATCGCGATACCGGTGATCGCCGCCTCGGAGAGTGGGCGGCCGGCCTTGTCGAGTTTGTTCTCTACATGCAGCTAGACGACGGACGATTTCACAATTTCATCCGCGACTGGGACGGGACCATCAATACCGACGGTCCGACGTCGTATGCCGGAGCGACCTTCTGGCAGGCGCGAGCCGTCCGCGCTCTCGCGAAGGCGCACCTGGTCTTTCGCGACTCGCGCGTCGCGTCCCCACTGGCTCGCGGGTTCGCGTTCGCGACACAACACCCCGCGCCTCCCGACGTTCGCGCCATTCAAGTGCTCGCTGCGCTCGACCTCATGCGCGTTGGCCTCACGCCCGTCCTTCGCGAAACGCTCGAGAGATGGTGCGACGAGATCGCGGAATGCCACGACGGCGACGTTCTCCTCAACTCCCCCGGCGAGCCGACGCCGCATCTCTGGGGTCACGTGCAGGAGGGCGTACTCGCGGAGGCAGCGCCGCTTCTGGACCGCCCGGATCTTCTCGAGGTCGCACGCCTGAGCGCGCACGCGCTGCTCGTGCCGCAGATCGAAGCCGCCTTTCCGGAGCGGACCGTTCAGCCGTATGGCGTGGCTGCGGCGGTCTATGCGATGGATCGCCTCTATCAGACGACCGGCGAGTCGGCCTACGCGCGGTGGCGAGATCACGCGCGTGCGTGGTTCGACGGCCGCAACACCGCTTCGCAGCCCGTCTACGACCGAGAGAACGGGCGGGTTTGCGATGGGATCGACGACGGTCGGCTGAATCCGCACTCCGGCGCCGAGGCGAACATCGTCGGCGCCCAGGCTCTTCTTC
>VBEU01000187.1 GCA_005883775.1 Chloroflexota bacterium
CGCAGCGCGCCGAGAACCTCCTGCACGATCCCGAGCGCACGGCTGTCCAGTTTTTTCAGCTCCCGAGATTGGCGGCGCAGGCGCGGACGGAAGAGTCTCGCCGCGACGACGAGCCCCGGTGAGATGGCCAGAGCGATGAGGGCGATCGGGAGGTCGATCCTCGACATGACGTAGATCATCCCGGCGAACGTGGCCGTCGACGCGATGAACGGGATCACGCCATCGGTCACGATGTATTGGATAGCGGGGGCGTCGTGATGGATCCGGTAGGTCGTGTCGGCGATGCCTCTCATGTCGTGATAGGCGAGCGAGATGCGTTGAACGTGGCCGAACAGCCGACTCCGGAAAGCCAGGACGAGCTTCTCGTTGATGAAGGCGCCGAGCACCGTGACGACAAGCCCCTGAAGCTGACTGAGCAGCACGACGGTCAAGAGGAGCCCGACTACGAACGCCAGCAAGAGGTCGGGAGAACGCGCGATCTGGTCGGGCACGAACGGCGCGACGACCCCGGGCAGGGGGCGTCCGCCGATCACACTATCGACCGCTATCTTCAAAGGGAGCGGGGTGAGCAGCGCCAGCGGGCTCGCCAGCAGGCTCAGCAGGAACAAGACCCCGATGAAGAGCCAGCAGGGTCGCGCCTCGCGGAGCACCCGCCTGAAAACGACGACGTCGGTGGAAGCCGCCATCGTCTACGTCGCTCCCTTACCGTCCAACTCGAGTGCGCGCGCGGTGGTGGCCGATGCGCCGGCGCATTCGAGCGTGATGCGCATGGCAACGAGCGCGGTCGCTACGCCGAGGACGACCGCGGCCGTCCAGGCCTGCGCGAGCGTCGCCCCGCCGGCGAGCGCCGCGAACACGGCCCCCAAAGCGACACCGCCATATGAGCACCGCGGCCACCAGCGAAACCGGATCAGCTGGGCGCCGCCGCTGTGATCCTCGGCAGCGACCAGCAAGCGGACCGCGCCGAGAAGGCCGCCACGAACTTCCAGGTCAAAATGTTCGAAGGCGCCCCCACGACGAGCTGCGGCACCGGCCATCTTGAGCCTTGCCTCGACGGTCCGCAGGCGCTGGTCGAGATCCAGCCAGCGTTCGCTCCAAAGCGCCGCCGTCCGTGGGAGCGGCAGCGCGAGTCCCGCCGTACCCCGCCGCCGCCACGGGGTAAGGCCAGATTGGAGCCGTCCGCGAAGGCGTGCCAGCGGTTGAGTGAGATAGAGAAACGCCGTGAGGAGGCGCAGCCTGGCCAGCGCCCCCGGTGCGTATGAGGGGGGAAACGTCGCCCGCGTCGCGCCGAGTCCGGCGTGCACCAGAGGAAGGAGCGTCGCGATCGCGAATGGCACGAGCGCGAGGAGCAGCGGGTGCCAGTTGACGCCGAGCAGCGAAAGGCCGCCGAGCAGGACGATCGCGAAAATCCACTCCGGCGTTCCGGCGAGAGACCAAAGACCGCCCGGTGCCGGTTGGTAGAGCGACTGGAACGGAGCGCTGCCCCACGGACCGTGATAGATCCGGCCGCGACCGAGGAGCTGGGGCAGACCCTGGCCATAGAGGCGGCCCGACCATGTCATATGCCCGGACGCGTTGTACTTCTCTGGCCACTTCCGCTCCAGCATCGCCTCCGCTCGGCCGTACCCGCTCTGTTGCTTCCAGTACGCGCGCACCGAGTTCCGCGCGTGGTGCCAGACCACGGCCCCTGCGCTGAATCCCAGCGTCCATTTGCGCTCCTGCAGCCGCCAGCACACGTCGACGTCGTCGCCGGCCACGCGAAACTGAGGATCGAACCCGCCAATCGCCTCGAGGGACTCCTTGCGGAACGCCATGTTGCAACCAGGGATGTGTTCAGCTTCGCGATCGCTCAACAGGACATGAACCGGGCCGCCTGGGGCGCGCGCGACGCACTCCGCCGTACGGCCGTCACCGGCGGGCGCGATGTTCGGTCCGCCCACGCCGACATCCGCGGCGCTCAGAAATCTGTTCGCAAGATACGTGAGCCACTCCGGATCGGGGTACGCGTCATCGTCGATGTACGCGACGATCTCGCCGCTGGCTGCACGGAGGCCGGTGTTCCGCGCACTCGCGAGACCGCGGTTCTCGGTCTGGATAAGCCTGCAGTCGTATCGGCGCGCGATGGCGGCGGTCGTGTCCGTCGAGCCGTCATCCACAACGATGACCTCGTAGTCGGCGTAGGTCAGCCGGTCCAAGGCCTCGAGGCAATCGCGGATCGTCCGGGCACCGTTGTACGTGCAGACGATCACGGAGATCCGGGGCCATCGGACGTCCGGCGCGAAGGGTGCCTCCCCGAAAGCGCGTCTGGCGGCTGCGAGCGCGGGCTTCGGCGAGCGGTCGGCGCGCGTCAGGCCGAAGGCCCAGTCGTCGACGTCGCCGGCGCCTCGGTACCACTCGTCGGTCCACGAGAAAACGAAAGCGCCAGCGCACCCCGCCGCGAAGGCCGTCCGGACCTGCCAATCGAGCGACGTTGCCTGCGCGGCTTCGCCATTGCGGAGACTGTCGAGCCCGAGCTCGCTCATCAGGAGAGGCCGGTTCCCGGCGAGGTTCTGCAGCCGGTCGAGGTACGCATCGAACCGAGACCGTGACTCGAGGTACACGTTGAAGCAAAGGAGGTCGAGGAAGGGCAGCTGCAGGTACTCGGTTGTCGGGTAGTTCACATACGTGACGAGTCCGGCGGGATCCTCCGCCTTGACCGCTCTGTACAAGCCCTTCAGGTACTGCTCGACAGTTCGGCGCCCGAGCCAGCGCGCAATCGAGGCCGGGATCTCGTTGCCGAGCGCGTAGCACAACAGTGCGGGGTGGCCGGCGCACTCGCGGACCTTCGACCGGACGAGCGCTTCGATCTCTGAGAGGGTCTTCTTGCGGTCGATGAGAAAGCCGATGTACTGCTCCGCGGACAGTCCGGCCATGACCCACAAGCCGTGCCTCCGCGCCGCATCGAGCACGGAGCGAGGCGGCATCGTGTGCGGGATACGCACTGCGTTGAGGCCATTCGCATGCATGAGTGCAAAGTCCCGCTCGATCGCGGCGACGTCCTGATACTCGCGGCCGTTCGCGTCCGGCCGGAACGCGCCGTAGACCACTCCGCGGAGATATACCTTCTCGTCGCCGGCGAAGACGAACTTCCCTCGCGCCTGCGGCCGACCGCGCGCATGCGCGGAGGACGCCGCGATCGCGCGGGAGCGATCGGTTCGGACCTCGGCACTCGAGCTCCCTCCCCCGATCGACATGGGGGCCGCCTACGCCGAGACGCGCGGATCGTGCGCCGGCATCACACGCGCGAACCACTCGATCGTTCGACGCAGTCCTTCGCGAAGCGGGACCGTCGGCGTCCATCCGAGCGCGGCCGTGGCCTTACCGATATCCGGCCGCCGGCGTGGCGGATCGTCCTCTGGTAATGGCAGGTGAACGGTGGCCGGCGTGTGACCGAGAAGCGCCGCAATGCTGTCGATAAGTTCGAGAACCGTCACCTCTTCCGGGTTGCCCAGGTTGAACACGTCCCCGGCCAGTCCCTCATAGGTGGCGCAGCGATAGATGCCCTCGACCAGATCGTCCACGAAACAGAAGCTTCTCGTCTGCCGACCGTCACCGTGCACGGGGAGAGGAACACCCGACAGCGCAGCGCTGATGAATTGCGGCACGACACGGCCGTCATCGATGCGCATGCGCGGGCCGTAGGTGTTGAAGATCCTGATGATGCGCGCATCGAGACCGTGCGAGCGGTGGTACGCCATCGTCACGGCCTCGGCGAAGCGCTTTGCCTCGTCGTAAACGCTCCGCGGTCCGATCGGGTTGACGCTCCCCCAATACGATTCAGGTTGCGGATGGACCTGGGGACTGCCGTAGACCTCGCTTGTGGACGCGAGCAGAAAACGCGCGCCGTGCGCTTTTGTCAGTGCGAGCATGCGGAGCGTGCCCAGGCTATCGACCTCGAGCGTGTGGATCGGGTATTTCAGATAGTCGCGCGGGCTGGCGGGTGAGGCGAAGTGCAGGACGAGATCCATGCGATCGTCGACCTCAAATGGCTTGGTCACGTCCTGCCGCAGGAACCGGAAGCGGCCGTTCCCCAGGAGGTGGGCGAGATTCCCGCCGACCCCGGTGAGAAGGTTGTCGATCCCGAGAACGCGCCAGTCGCGCGCGAGGAAATGTTCGCAGAGATGAGATCCGAGGAATCCGGCCGCCCCCGTGATCAGTACTGCGGGGGACGATCTCGCGCTCATCGCGGCGCCCGGTACGGGTCCGCACTCAAGGTCACGTCTCCGCGTCCGAGGCTGTAGTACTCGAAGCCCGCGGCCTGCATCGC
>VBEU01000046.1 GCA_005883775.1 Chloroflexota bacterium
TGAGCACGCGGTCCACCTCGCGCACGCCCTGGAAGGCGTTGAAGAAGACGACGAAGAACACAAGGACGACGGCGAGCGCGACCTTCGACCAGATGCCGTAGCCGATCGTGATGATGAAGATGGAGCCGAGCACGACGCGAGGCATCGCATTCAGGGCCTTGATGTAGGGAGCGAACACGTCCGAGAGCAGTCGAACTCGGCCGAGGGCGACTCCGAAGATGACCCCGAGAACGACGCCGATGAGGAATCCAAGGAACGCCTCCTCGAGCGTGGTCGCGATCTGCAGCCAGAGCGGCCCCTGGGCGGTTCCGTTCGCGATCCACGTCCACAGTTGACTCGCGATGCCCGAAGGTCGGCCGTAAAAGAACGGGTCGATCAAGAGGCCATCGCGGTGATTCGCGTCGATGGAGGTCCCGATCTCCCAAAAGCCCAGGATGACAACGGCAAACGCGACGCGCAGACCGTTGACCAGCAGCCGGCGATTCGCGCGAGCGCGCGCTCGAGCCTGCGCCGCGGCGCCGCTCGCATCCTCCGCTCGCGCGGCCTCGTTACGAGACGCTGCGCTTAGAGCGCTCATAGCTCACGAGCACCTCGTCTCTCAAGTCGTTCCAGATCTCCTGATAGATCCGCGAGAACTCCGGCTGGAATCGGATCTCGGCGACGTTCCGCGGCCGCGGCAGATCGACGCGATAGACGCCCTTCACGGTCCCCGGCCCCGCGGTGATGACGACGACGCGGTCGGCGAGCGCGATCGCCTCCTCGAGATCGTGGGTCACGAAGACCACCGACGCGCGCGTCGCCGACCAGAGCTGTAGCAGCTCGTTCTCCATGAGCGTGCGTGTCTGGACATCAAGGGCGCTGAACGGCTCGTCCATCAAGAGGATGCGCGGCTCGTTGATGAGCGTCTGGGCGAGCGCCGCGCGCTTGCGCATCCCGCCCGAGAGCTGGTGCGGGTAGTAGCGCTCGAACCCGGCGAGGCCGACGCGCTTGATCCAATCGCGCGCGCGCTCGTCCGCGTCGCGACGGGTCACACCGCGGAACCGCGGACCCGTGGCCACGTTGTCGAGCACGCTCTTCCACGGGAAGACCGCGTCGACCTGAAAGACGTATCCAACGTCGCGCCCTACCCCGCGCACGATCTCGTCTCGAACGCGTACCTCGCCTTCGCTCGGCGGCTCGAGACCGGAGATGAGCGCGAGCGTCGTCGATTTTCCGCAGCCGGTCGGGCCGACGACCGCGCAGAACTCGCCCTCCTGCACGGCGAGGTCGAGATCGCGCAGCGCCGTGTACGCCGTACCGGAAGGCGTGAGGAAGCGCTTCGTCACGTGCCGAAGCTCGATCGCGGATGCCATCGGCGAGAGCCTGCGGGTGGCGGAGCGCAGCGGCTAGCCATTCGGTCCTTCCGGTCGTTCTGTTCATTTCGCTCGCGCTGCGTCGGGGGGCACCTGGGCGCAACATGTGATCGTGCGGCCACGGCAGCTCGCGTCCCAGGTCCTCCTCCTACAGGTCGCGGTGATCGCGGCGATCGTGCTCGCCAGTGCAGGGCATTCGGTCGCGGCGATGCCCGACGTGATCGAGGCGTTCGCCGATCCAACGCCGTCAGCCGTCATCCAGCCGATCGCCGAGGCCATCCGGAAGAGCGAGGCAGCGTCCTTCGTCGTCGTCGCGAACGTCGACGGTATCCGCTACTCGCATCCGAATCCCGAGCAGATCGGCCAGCGCGTCTCGACCGATCCATCCCCGGCCCTCCAGGGTCAATCCTGGGTCGGTATCGAGGAGGGCACGCTCGGGTGGTCGGTGCGGGCGAAGGTGCCGATCTTCGACGCGCAGGAGCGGGTCATCGGCATCGTTTCGGTCGGCTTTCTCCAGGACCAGGTGAACGCGACGGTCCTGGGGTGGATGCCCGTGATCGGCGGGAACGTCGCTTTGGCTCTCGGCCTCGGGATCGCGGGCTCACTGCTCCTCGCGCGACGCCTCAAGCGCCAGACCTTCGGTCTTCAGCCAAGCGACATCGCCGCCCTGCTCGAGCAGCGCGAATCGATGCTGCACGGCATACGCGAGGGAATGGTCGCGACGGATCGAGACGGCCGCATCACGCTCGTGAACGACGAAGCCCGCCGACTCCTCGGCCTCGAAGGGCCGGTCGAAGGCCGGAAGATCGAGGAGTGCGTCCCCGCGGGGCGCCTGCGCGATGTCCTGACCGGCAGCCGTGGCGGCACCGATCAGATGCTGCTCGCTCGAGACCGCGTCCTCGTCGCGAACCGCATGCCCGCCGTCGTCCGAGGCGAGACGGTCGGCGCCGTCGTCACGCTCCGCGACCGGACCGAGCTCGAGGGAGTTCTCCGCGAGCTCGACGGCGTTCGCAGCCTCGCGCACGCCCTCCGCGCCCAGGCGCACGAGTTTTCGAACAAGCTGCATACGGTCGCCGGTCTCATCGAGCTCGGCCGTGCCGATGAAGCGGTCCGCTTCATCACTCGGACGGCCCTCGTGCACCAGGAGCTCGTCGACCTCGTGCACGAGCGGATCGGCGATCCGGCGCTGGCCGCGCTGCTTCTGGCCAAGGCCGCGATCGCGAACGAGCGGGGCGTCGAGTTCCGGCTCGCCGGCGAGACGCGTCTTCCGGCGGATGCCGCGGATGCACGAGACCTCGTCACCGTCGTTGGCAACCTCGTCGACAACGCCGTCGACGCCGTCGCGAGCTCTCCCACTCCAGGATGGGTCGAGGTCGCGGTGCAGGCCGGACCGGAAGGCGTCGGCGTGCGCGTCCGTGATTCGGGTCCCGGCATCGGCTCGTCGCTCGGCGAGGAGATCTTCGAAGAGGGTTTCACGACAAAGACGGGTACGTCGCATCAGGGACTCGGTCTCGCGCTCGCCCGCCAGGTAGCGCAGCGGCGCGGCGGATGGCTCCGCGTGAACAACGAGGGAGGAGCGGTGTTCACCGCGCTCCTGCCGTCGGACGCGGCGGTACCCCGATGATCCGCGTTCTGATCGTCGAGGACGACTTCCGCGTCGCCGAGATCCATCGCGCATACGTCCAGCGACTCGAGGGCTTCACCGTCGTGGCGGAGGCACACACCGCGCTCGAGGCGCTTCGTCTCGCCGAGGAGAGCCGGCCGGATCTTGTGCTGCTCGACGTTTATCTCCCCGACCGCTCGGGGCTCGAGGTGCTCCGCGCGTTGCACGCCCCTGGTCGTCATCACGTCGACGTGATCGCGATCACCGCGGACAAGGACGTCGACACGCTTCGCGAGGCGCTTCAGGGCGGCGTGATCCACTACCTCGTGAAGCCGTTCCAGTTCAGCGCCTTCCGCGAGAAGCTCGAGAGCTATGTCGCGATGCGCGCACGACTTGCACAGGTCCAGGAGCTCGACCAGAACGAAGTCGATCGCATCTACGGACTCCTGCGCTCGGACTCGACCATCTCTCTCCCGAAGGGACTTTCGCCGACGACCCTTGCGCTCGTCGTGCGGGCGGTGCGCGCCGCGACGGAGGATGTGTCAGCGGTCGACATCGCTCGCGCGACGGGGATCAGTCGCGTGACCTCGCGCCGCTACCTCGATCACCTCGCGCGCTCCGGTGCGGTCGCCATATCGATGCGCTACGGATCGTCGGGAAGACCGGAGCACCGCTATCGCTGGACCGCTCAACCTCGCGAGGCCGCGCCCAGCTCCTAGCGCCGCTAGGGCCGGCGCTTTGTGAAACCAACGAAGAGCGCGGCGATCAGGTACGCGATGCCGACGATCAGGTTGCCCCAGTAGGGACCCGCAAAACCGGAGAGGCCGTAACCCGCGGGCAGAGCCGGGTCTCCGAACGTGCAGACGCGCAACAGGAACGGCTCAACGATGTGCGTTATGGGATTCGAGACACAGCCGAGCCACGGAAGCGCCGACCAGAATGCGGCGGACAGCAGCCCGACGATGGCGGCAAGTCTGAGCAGACGGCTACTCCGCGATAACGTGAACGCGATCGGGCCGCAGCGACAGCGAGACAGGCCCGTCGAGCGTCGCGCTTCCGCCCGGGTCCGGCTGGTCGACGATCCACTCGCGATCGTCGACCTTGACCCAGTAGCGCATGGTGTCGCCGAGGAACGCGCGCCGCACGATCGTGCCCGGGAGTGAGATGCCACTTGCGACCGTGCCCTCCGGCGCGATCGTGAAACTCTCCGGCCGCACGCAGAGCCGGACATCCTGTCCCGCGCGAAGCGATGCCTCAGGGCGCCGCACCTCGGCGCGATGCCTGCCGAAGCTCACGGTCGCCGTTCCGTCGGCGAGGTTGGTGACTTGGGCGGGCACGAGGTTCACCGCGCCGACGAAGTCGGCGAGGAACGCGGTCCGCGGGTGGTAATAGATCTCCCATGGTGCGCCGGCCTGCTCGACCTTGCCCGCGTTCATCACGGCGATCCAGTCCGAGAGAGAGAGCGCCTCCTCCTGGTCATGCGTCACGTACACGAAGGTCATGCCGAGGCGACGCTGGAGGATGCGCATCTCAACGCGCAACTGCTCGCGGAGCTTGGCGTCGAGGTTTGAGAGCGGCTCGTCCAGGAGGAGCACCTGCGGCTGGATGACGAGCGCGCGCGCCACCGCAACGCGCTGCTGCTGCCCGCCGGAGAGCTGGTTCGGCCAGCGATCGCCGAGTCCTCCGAGCCCGACGAACGCGAGTGTCTCGTCGACGCGTCGCGTACGATCGGGACCGGAGACATGCGCGACGCGTAGCCCATACGCGACGTTGTCACGCACGGTCATGTGCGGGAAGAGCGCGTAGTCCTGAAAGACCATGGCCGTGCCGCGGCGATGCACCGGCAGGTTGTTGACACGGCGACCGCCGATCTCGATGTCGCCGAGGTCGGGGTCGTAGAAGCCGGCGATCATCCGTAGGGTCGTTGTCTTCCCGCAACCCGACGGGCCGAGGAGCGTGGCGAAGGAGCCCTTCGGCACCTCGAAGGAAACATCGTCGACGGCCGTCACGCCACCGAATCGCTTCGTCACATGCGAGACGCGGACATGCGCGGTCTCAGGGCTCATGAGCGAGGAGCGGCTCCGCCGCGACGAGCCAATCCGCGCTGCCGCAGGCGCATCTCCGCGGCGAAGCCGCGAGATTGATCAGGCACGAGCCGCTCCCAACGCGATGCGCCCGCGAGCGAGGACCGCGAAGACGAGGAGCGCGATGATCGCCATGCCGATATCGGCAACGGTGTAGGCGGTCGCGGCGCCCCAGTTAAGGTCGCCCACGAGCTGATAGATGCGGATCGTAGCGGTCGTCGTCGGCGGCGTGAACAGGAAGATCACGAGCGACAGAGTCGTGACGGCGCGGACGAAGGTCGTGACGAATCCGACCCGCAATGATCCGCCGAGCATCGGAAGAACTACGTCACGGAAGCCGCGAATGCTCGAGGCGCCGAGACTCGTCGCGGCCTCATCGATCGAGCGATCGATCTGCCGCAGGCCCGCCACTGCCGCCTGATATCCGACCGGGATGTTCCAGAAGACGAAGGCGATGATGATGAGCCAGCCCCTATCGACGAAGTCGAGCCAGCGCTGGTTGAAGGCAAGGAGGTAGCCGAGCCCGAAGAAGATCCCTGGAATCGCGGCCGGCAGGATCAACAAGAGGTCTAGCACGCGCCGACCCGGCCACGTCCCACGTTGCACGAGCCACCCCGCAAAGAGGGCAAAGACGGCCGAGATGGCCGCGGCCACGCCACTGAAGACGAGGGTGTTGCGAAGTGCGTCGCCGTTCGTCCCGCTGAGGACGTATTGGAAGTGCTCGGTCGTGAACTGGAGATTGTTTGGGAAGCGAAGGGTCAGCGCGCTCACCACGAGGCTCCCGTAAACGAGAAGGATGATGCCGGCCAGGGCGAAACATGCGACAAAGCATGCTCGGCTCACCGCCGCGCTCACGGGGGGTCGCGGCATGGACGATGCGCGCCCGGAGATCGTCACGAAGGAACGACCGCCATCGAGCCGGACCTTCGCGAGGTAAAGCCCGAGCGCGAGGAGAAGCAGGATGGTGCTCACCGCGGCCGCGCTCGTGAACTCGCCGAAGCTGGAGATGAGGCTATATGCCTCGGTGGGTAACACGTAAAAGGACCCGCCGATCAGCTGTGGGTTCCCGAAGTCTTCGAGTATGTAGATCGCGGTCGTGAGGATTGCGGCGCCAAGGCCGGGACGGGAGAGCGGTAGGGTCACCGTCCGGAACACGCGCCACGACCCTGCGCCGAGATTGCGCGCGGCCTGCTCCATGCGTGGATCGCTGCGCGACAGCGCGTCGGCGATGAGCTGGTACGCGAACGGGAAAAACGCGATCGTCTGAACGCCCCAGACGCCGTTGAGACCGTAGATGTTTGGCGACTGCCCGAAGACCCCGTAGCTGATGACGCCTCGCGCGCCAAAAAGGAGCGTGTACGCGGCGGCCACCACGAAGGGTGGCGAGAGGAGCGGCAGGATGCCGACAAGCCGAAAGAAAGGCTTCCAGCGCATGTTCGAGTAGACCATCGCGTACGCGTAGATGAATCCGAGCACGACCGCGGTCGTGGTCGAGAGCAGGGTGAGCTGGATCGAGTTGCGCAGCGGGCCGACCCAGGTGCCATCTTGAAGGTACTGAACGTAGCCGCCGGGCCCCGGTGTCAGAACGACCTGAAGCTGCGGGTACACAACGAACAGGAGGACCAGAGCCGTGACAGCCAGCAGCGCGAGCAGGAGCGCCGGCTCGCGCCGCAGGCTGCGCATCTCTCTAGTTCGTGAGGACTATTGGATGCCTACGGTGGTCTGCCAGAGCTTCTGGATGCGCGTCTTGTTGTCGGTCGCCCACTGGCGGTCGTAGTTGACGAGGGTGACCGAGGTGAGCGTCGGCGCGCCAGGCGCGGGCGCGACGTCGGTCCGCACGGACCCGCGGTTGCTGAGCTTCGTGTTGAGGTCGCCGGCGTCCTTCGTGAGGACCCAGTCGACGAACGCCTGCGCTCCGAGAAGATTCTTCGTTCCCTTCACGATGCTGACCGCGCCGACTTCGAACCCGGTGTCCTTTGGAACGGTCAGGTCGACTCGGGTTGGATCCTTGGCCTTCTCAGTGAGGATGTCGTGGCTCCAGTTCGGCGCGCCGGCGGCCTCGCCGTTGGAGATCGATGTGATCACGCCCGGAGACGTTGGGCCGTACGAGAGGATGTTGGGATGGAGCTTCTTCATGAAGTCCATCGCCTTGGTCTCGTCCCTGCCGAACCGGAAGATCTGCGTGGCGATGAAGATGTATCCGCCGCCGGTCTTGATCGGGTCCGGCAAGATGAGCCTCTGCTTCCAAACGGGGTCGAGCAGGTCGTCCCACGTCGCGGGCTTCTTCCCGCCGATGTCCGCGTTCAAGCGACTGGTGTTCGAGATGAATCCGAAGATGCCCGTGTACCAACCGGTCCAGAGGCCCGACGCCTCCTTGAACTGCGCCTGAACGTCCTTGGCGTTCGGAGACTGGTAGGCCTCGAGCAATCCCTGCTTGCCGAGCGGGTCGTGGAACTCGCTCGAGCCGCCGACGAAGATGTCGGCCTGAGGGTTGTTCTTCTCGGCGGTGATCTTCGTCTGAAGGTCTCCGGCGGCCGCGAGCGGTAGCGCGGCAACTTCGACCCCGGTCGCCTTGGTGAACGCCGCGAAGAGCTGGTTGTTCGTTGACTCGTTCAGTGCCGAATAGATCGAGATCCGGCCGGTCGCCTTCGGCGCCGTGCTCGCCGTAACGCTCCCTGACGGCGCGGCCGCTGGCGCGCCTCCGCACGCGGCGATCACGGCAGTCGCTCCGGCAAGCTTGAGGAACTTGCGCCGGTCGAGCTCTGGTGTCATGTAACCCCTCCCCCTATGTCCTCGCGCCGATACTACGCTCGTGAGCGTGCTTCGGACCACGACCGACACACGTAACGATGCGGCCGGACGCAACCGCGAGACGATGCGGCGGCTCGTCGCGGAGCTGCGAGAGCGTCTCGCGAAGGCGCGTCTCGGCGGACCGGAACGCGCGCGCGATCGTCACACAAAGTCCGGCAAGCTCCTCCCTCGCGAGCGCGTCGAGCGGCTCCTCGACCCGGGCACCGCCTTCCTCGAGCTCTCGCCGCTCGCCGCCTTCGGCATGTACGACGACGAGGCGCCCGGCGCCGGGATCATCACCGGGATCGGGCGCGTGAGCGGGAACGAGTGCGTGATCGTCGCGAACGACGCGACCGTGAAGGGTGGCTCGTACTACCCCCTCACGGTGAAGAAGCACCTACGCGCGCAGGAGATCGCCTTCGAGAACCGACTTCCCTGCCTGTACCTCGTTGATTCGGGTGGCGCGTTCCTGCCACGACAAGACGAAGTCTTCCCCGACCGCGAGCATTTCGGGCGGATCTTTTACAACCAGGCCCGACTCTCGTCGCTTGCGATCCCGCAGATCGCGCTCGTGATGGGATCGTCGACCGCCGGCGGCGCATATGTGCCTGCCATGAGCGACGAGACGGTGATCGTCAAAGGTCAGGGGACGATCTTCATCGGCGGGCCACCTTTGGTGAAGGCCGCCACGGGAGTTGAGGTTTCCGCCGAGGACCTCGGCGGAGCCGACCTCCACACGCGGGTTTCGGGCGTCGCGGATCACCTCGCGCTCGACGATCCGCACGCGATCGCCATCGCACGCGAGATCGTCGCGCAGCTCGAGCGCCCCACGTACTGGGGCGTAGACGACAAGACGTTGCCCGAGCCACCGGCGCACGACCCAACCGATCTTTACGCCCTCATCCCGGAAGACATTCGAACGCAGTACGACGTGCACGAGGTCATCGCGCGGTTGGTCGACGGGTCCCGCTTTCACGAGTTCAAGGCGCTGTATGGCACCACGCTGGTGTGCGGCTTCGCGCGCATCGAGGGCTTCCGCGTTGGGATCGTCGCGAACAACGGCGTCCTCTTCAGCGAGTCCGCGCTCAAGGCCGCGCACTTCATCGAGCTCTGCAATCAGCGGCGCGTGCCGCTGGTCTTCTTACAGAACATCTCGGGGTTCATGGTCGGGCAGGAGTACGAGGCCGGCGGCATCGCGAAGGACGGAGCGAAGATGGTCACCGCCGTGGCATGCAGCACGGTGCCCAAGCTCACGGTGATCATCGGGGGGTCCTTTGGCGCGGGAAACTACGGCATGTCCGGACGCGCGTACTCGCCGAGGCAGCTCTGGATGTGGCCGAACGCGCGGATCAGCGTGATGGGCGGCGAGCAAGCCGCCACGGTCCTTTCTCTCGTTGGGACGTTCAAGGACGACGCCGAGAAGGAGGCGTTCCGGGGCCGCATCCGCGAGCAGTACGAGACGCAGGGATCGCCGTACTACTCGACCGCGCGCCTCTGGGACGACGGCATCATCGACCCGCTCGACACGCGCACGGTGCTGGCGCTGGGGCTCGCCGCGGCACGGCACGCCCCGATCGAGGATGTGCGCTACGGCGTATTCCGCATGTAGGTCGTCAGGCGAGGCGCCTGACGGTCCTGCTGCGCCCGGCTGCGCCGGCACGCACTAGTCCTCGCTACTCGCGCAGCTGGCTAAGCGAGCTGGTCGTCGATCCGCGCGAGCAGCGCGTCGACGTCGAAGGGCTTCGTGATGATCGCGTTCGCGCCGAGCCGGTCGGGCTCAGAGGCAGCGGCGCGATGCGCGGTCAGGACGAATACCGATGCGTTGGCGAAACGCGTACGCAGGCTTGCGACCCACGCGAGGGCCGTGTCGCGCTGATAGGCCTTCAAGGGAAGGAGGTCGGTGATGACGAGGTCGGGGCTCGCATTCGCCGGGATCGCGTCCGCCCCGGTCGCCAGGACGGCGTCGTAGCCGGCATCGGCGAGGACCGTGCTCAGCAGATCGAGGATGACCTGATCGTCGTCGACCACCAGGATCTTTCTCATGCAGGGACCGTCATATTTGGGGTCACGTAACGGATTGGCAACTTACGCAAGCGCTCAAGCGGCCACACAAATGCACCGGTAACGGGCACGGCCGATGCATACGGAACCACGACGAACGACGAGTTTGGTTGAGGTCCAAGCATGGAACCGCTGACTTCCCAGCCGATCGACCCAGCCGCGGTCGCGACCGCGGAACGACAGACGCTTTCGCCGATGTCCGAACGTCGGATGCGGCGCCTTCTGGATGTCCTCTGCGACGGGACGCGTCTCAAGATCGTGCGCGCCCTCCGCGACAACCAGCTCGCCGCGAGCGACCTCGCCCGGATCCTGGGCCGTAGTCGCTCGGCGACGAGCCAGCATTTGCGGGTGCTGCGGGAGGCAGATGTCGTCCAGCCCTCGCGCAACGGAAACGTGGTGCGCTACAGGCTGGCTTCGGACATCAACGCGGAGATCCTCAAGGACATCGGACGCGCGTTCGACCGACTGGACCCCGGTACAGCCGCTTAGCGTCGTTCGGTCGGGACATCCTCCGGGAGATCCACGTCGCGCCGCCATGCGCCCACCGGATCCGCGCTCGACCACGCAGCCTCAGGCAGACCTTCCGGCTCGAGACCCTCGATCAGCGCGCGAAGCCTGCGCTCGCCGCCCTCCAGAAGCGTCCGGGCGAGAGCCAGGGCCGGCGCGACCGCGACGAGCGCCGGGAGCGGACGCCGGCCGCCGGCATCGATCAGCACGGTCGCCTTCCGGTCCGGACCCGCACGTCCGGCCATGAGTCCGAGGAGCTCCGCGCTCACGCCGGGCATGTCCGCAGCGACGAGCACCGCGTGGTCTCGGCGGACGCGCTCGAGGCCCGCTCGCGCCCCGGCGAGGGGTCCTTCGTAGGCGACCCGGTCGCGCGCGAACGAAACCCGATCCGCGCCGTCCGGCAGCGGCAGGTCGGGGGCATCGGGTGCAAGCACGATCACGATGTCGTCGCACGAATCGAGGAGCGCGCGGAGCGGCCGGTGGAAGAGCGGCGCGCCATCGACCGGTTCGACGACCTTCGGGCGGCCAAAGCGTCGGGAGGCGCCACCAGCGAGAAGGATCCCCGAGGGCCGGCTCACGCGCGGATGGTCGGCTCGAGCACGCGCCGAGTCTAGGTCGCGGAATTCGCGTCAACGGGCGCACGTTGTGACCTGCGATGGACGTCGAGAAGCTGCGGCGCGAGAAGGACCACTACTTCGGACACGCCCACGACTCGCCGCTCACGGTGGACCAGCGCGGCCAGTTCGAGGGTCTGCATTACTTCCCTAACGACCCGGCGCTCCGGTTCACGGTCACGGTCGATCCGGATGGAGCGGGCGCGGTCGAAGAGGTCGAGATGAGCGACGGATCGACAGATCACCTCCCGCGCGCCGGTACCGTGCGTTTCGATGTGGACGGCGAGCGCGCCGGCCTCATCGCGTTCGCGCAGGGCGACGGACTCTTCATCCCGTTCCGCGATTCGACGAGCGGGAACGAGACCTATGGCGCGGGCCGCTATGTGGAGGCGGAGCCGCTCGACGACGGCCGCTTCGAGCTGGATTTCAACCGCGCCTACAACCCGTACTGCGCGTACAACGACGCGTGGCGCTGCCCGCTGCCGCCCCGCGAAAACTGGCTCGCTGTCCCGATCCGCGCGGGCGAGCTCTCGTTCCACTAGGGAGTCGGCGCGGCGTCTAGAGTTCGCGCGTGGCCGAGACCGTCACTCTGAGCACCGAATCGCGGGGCATTTCGCGTATCACGATCGCCCGGCCGGATCGCAAGAACGCGTTCGATGCCGAGCTCATCGCTCAGCTCACCGCCGCTATCGGGCGGGTCGATCGCTCCGCGCGGGCGGTGGTGCTGCAAAGCGAAGGCGACACGTTTTGCGCCGGTGCGGACGTCGAATGGATGCGCGGGATGGCCGACTACTCGCTGGACGAGAACATCGCGGACTCCAAGGCGCTCGCCGGGATGTTCCGCGCCCTTTACGACCTCGAGATGCCGCTCGTCGCACGCGTGCAGGGCGCCGCGATCGGGGGCGGTGCGGGCCTCGTCGCGGTGGCGGACATCGCCGTCGCCACGACCGAGGCCAGCTTCGCGTTCACGGAGACGCGCCTCGGGATCCTCCCCGCCGTGGTCTCCCCCTACGTGATACGTAAGCTCGGACCGGCCCGCGCGACCGCACTGTTCGTTACGGGCTCGCGCATCGACGCGAAGCGCGCCCATGAGATCGGGCTTGTCGAGCGGCTCGTCGAGCCAGCCGATCTCGACGCCGCGGTCGGCAGAGTGCTCGACGCGATCGTCTCGGGCGGCCCGAAGGCCGTGAACGCCGCCAAGCGGCTTGTCCGCGAGGTCGAGGCACGGCGCATCGACGAGGCGACGGACCTCACCGTCAAGCGGATCGCCGAAATCCGGGTGAGCCACGAGGGACAGGAGGGCCTGCGCGCGTTCCTGGAGCGACGGGACCCCCGCTGGTGACCACCCTCCTTGTCGCGAATCGCGGCGAGATCGCTCGACGGATCTTCCGGACCGCGAGGCGCGTGGGGATGCGCACAGTCGCGATGTACTCGGATGCCGACGCTCTCTTACCGTTCGTCCGCGAGGCCGACGCCGCGATCCGCATCGGACCCGCCCCCGCCGCGGAGTCGTATCTCGCGATCGACCGCGTGATCGCCGCCGCGCGCGCGGCGAAGGCGGATCTGGTCCATCCGGGCTACGGCTTCCTCGCCGAGCGGCCGGAGTTCGCGAGCGCCGTCGACGCAGCCGGGATGCGGTTCGTGGGTCCGCCGGCGAGCGTGCTGGCGGTCCTCGGCGACAAAGGCGCGGCAAAAGGGATCGCCGAGCGGGTGAACGTCGCGGTGCTGCCTGGGTATCGCGGCGAGGATCAGAGCGACGAGGCGTTCATCTTCGCGGCGCGCTCCATCGGGTATCCGGTGATGATCAAGCCGGTCGCGGGCGGCGGCGGCATCGGCATGCAGACCGTTCGCGAGGAGCGAGAGCTCCGCGACGCGCTCGCGCGCGCGCGACGGGTCGCGACCGCCGCGTTCGGGGACGAGCGGCTCCTCTTAGAGCGCCTCGTCGAACGGCCGCGCCACGTCGAGGTGCAGGTGCTCGCCGACGAGCGCGGCACCGTCGTAACGGTCGGAGATCGCGACTGCTCGGCACAGCGGCGCCACCAGAAGATCGTCGAGGAGGCTCCGGCGCCGACCCTGGGCGACGCCGCGCGCGAGCGCATGGCGGCTGCGGCGATCGCGATCGCGCGCGAGGCCGGCTACCGCAATGCCGGCACCGTGGAGTTCGTCGTGGACGAAGACGGGGCCTTCTATTTCCTCGAAGTGAATGCTCGGCTTCAAGTCGAGCATCCCGTCACCGAGATGGTCTTCGGCGTGGACCTTGTGGAGCAGCAGCTGCGCATCACACAAGGCGACCCGCTCGACGTCCATCCGAAATCGCAGGGGCGGCTTCACGCGGTCGAAGCTCGCGTCTACGCGGAGGATCCGGCTGCGGGCTTTCTGCCATCGACCGGTCGTCTCGTTCACATGAGCTGGCCCGAGCGGGAGGGCGTCCGAGTCGACGCCGGCTACGAGGAAGGCAACGTGGTCACGCGCCACTACGACCCGCTCCTCGCAAAGGTCATCGCGCGCGGAGACGATCGCCGCAGCGCCCTGGGCATACTCGCGAAAGCCCTCGAGGAGACCGAAATACTTGGCGTCCGGACGAACCTCGCGTTCGTGCGTGCGCTCGTTCAAAAGTACGAGCAAGGAACGCGTGTCGATACCGGGCTCGTCGAACGAATCCTGCCTGATCTCATACCGGAGTCCCAGCCCGCCCCGGACGGCGCATACGCCGTCGCCGCGGCGGCAGTTGTCGCGGGCGCACGCGACCCTGCCGATCCGTGGACCGGGACCGGCGCCTGGCGCATCGGCGAGGGGAGCGCGACAACGATCGTCCTGCGTGAGGGAGCGCGTGAAGAGGCCGTGCGCCTCATGGGGAGCGGGCCGTATGCGTTTGCGGGCCACCGCGTCGATGCCGTCGACGAGGCGCATCGGTGGCTGGTCGACGGGTCGCGTGCCTCCGCCGCGGCGAGCAACGGCGTGGTCTGGGCCAGCGTGGGCGGACGGACCTGGGAGCTCGAGACGGGACCGCGCGAACGCGAGGTCCAGGCGACGGCCGGTGCCGAGGTCGCGGCCCCGATGCCGGGCTTGGTCATCGCCGCGCAGGCGGTCGCGGACCGGCGCGTACGGCGCGGGGACCTTCTATTCGTGGTCGAGGCGATGAAGATGGAGCTTCGCGTAGAGGCGCCGACGGACGGAAAAGTCACGCGCGTCCTGGCGAGCGTGGGACAGCAGGTCGAGCGAGGCCAGCGCCTCGCCGAATTCGAGGCGGATCCGGCCTGATCCAACTCTCGCGCGAGGATCGTGACGCGGCGCGCCGCGCGCTGACCGAGGGCTGGCCGGTCCTGGGCACCACCGTCGTCGTCGGGGCCACCTTTGGGGTCGTCGCCCGGCAATCCGGGCTCGACCCTTTGGTGGTCACCGGAATGAGCCTGCTCGTGTTCGCCGGCGCGTCGCAGTTCGCGATGGTCCAGCTTTTTTCGGACCAAGCTCCGACGGCGATCGTCGTCGCGAGTGTTCTCTTCATCAACCTGCGACATCTGCTGATGGCCACGTCGCTGCGCGCCGAGCTCCGGCGGCTGCCGATCGGCGGACGCCTTTTCGCCGCGTTCTTCCTGACCGACGAGAGCTTTGCGATGGCCACTGGTCACTTCCGCCGCGGCGGTCGCAGCCTCGCGTACTACTTCACGTTCGCGATCTCGCTCTACGTGGTCTGGAATCTCGCGACGCTCGCCGGGATCGTGATCGGCAGCGCGATCGGCGACCCGCGGCGACTCGGCGTCGACTTCGCGATCACCGCGACGTTCACCGGGATAGTCGTGCTCGCGATACGGCGTCCGGGGGATGCCGTCATCGCGCTCGTTGCCGCACTCATCGCGGGATCGTTTGCGCTCGCTGGAGCATCAACCGTCGCCGTCATCACCGCCGGTGCCCTCGCTCCCCTCATCGCGGTGTTCGTCCGACGATGATCTGGCCTGCGATCCTGGGCTCGGCGGCCGCCACGTATCTGGTGCGCTCGCTGCCTTTCGTCATCGGCTTCCGCGGACACCTTCCAGGCGCGGCGTCGCGCTATCTCGAAGCGCTGCCGGTCGCGATCATTGCCGCGCTTGTCGGTCCGGCGGTCGTCGCCCCGGCCGGCGCGCTCACGCGCGGCGCCGAGCCCCTCGCCGCGGCGCTCGTTGTCGCGGTGGTTGCTTGGCGGCGAAGCCTGCTCGCAGGCGTGATCGTGGGCGTCGTCGCAGTCGCGTTACTGCGCATCATCTGATCCGGGCATCTTCCTTGCGGCATCGCCGACGACGGGAGGTGCAGACATGGTGGACCGGCCCTTGAAAGGCGTGCGCGTCGCGATCCTCGCGACGGACGGAGTAGAGAAGGTGGAGCTCACGCTTCCCCGTCTCTCGCTCGAGGAGGCCGGCGCGGACACGGTGCTCGTCGCGCCGAAGGCCCAGATCCAGAGCATGAATCACGACGAGAAGGACGAGCGCTTTGTGGCGGACATCGCGCTCAAAGACGCGAACCCGGAAGAATTCGACGCGGTCATGCTGCCGGGAGGCGCTCTCAACGCGGACAAGCTGCGCATGGAGACGGCGGCGCGCGACATCGTGCAGCAGATCGACGCGGCGGGAAGGCCGATCGCGGCCATCTGCCACGCGCCGTGGCTGCTCGTATCCGCGAAGCTCGTGAAAGGCCGTCGCCTGACGAGCTTCTACACCCTGCAGGACGACATCCGTTGCGCAGGCGGGCAGTGGGAGGACGAGGAGGTCATCGTCGACAAGAACTGGGTCACCAGCCGCAAACCGGACGACATCCCCGCGTTCAATCGCGAGATGCGGGTTCTTTTCGCGAAGACCGGATCGCGCGCGGTGGAGCGCTAGCTAGACCAGCGACCGCGGCGCACGACGTCGGCCGGTGCTCGATGTCCGCGCTTGAGCGAGGGCGACGGCCGATCTTTCGTCTTCGCATGGCCGACCGCGACCACTCCCACCGCGGTGTACTCCTCGGGTATGCCGAACGTCTGTCGCAGCGTCGGCTGATCGAACACGCCGAAGAACACCGCGCCGAGCCCCGCGTCGACGGCCGTGAGCAGCGCGCTCACCTCGCCTGGCGTCCCGACGCCGATCGTGTCGCCGAGCGAGATCTCGTCGCACCCGAAATCGAGAAGCTGCCGGCTCGAGTTGGCTACGACGGTGGCCGGCGTGGGGCCGTCCCACGGATCCGCGACGACCATCGAGAGATATCCGCGCACGCGGAGCCCCGCGGTCTTCGCGCGTTCTATCACCGGACGGGGCCCGCTGGACGTTCGCGACGATCCGCTCGACGGTCTCGCGCGGGATCGGCCGGTCCTCGAAGCTTCGAACCATCTTGCGCTTGCGGACGACGTCCTGAAATTCCATCAGGGTCGCCGGTACACGCCGCGCTCGCGTCGGAGTAGCCCGGCGTCGATGAGGTACCGCCGCAGCGTCGCGTGATCGGAGTGCACGCCCTGCAGGATCCGGTTGACCTCGTCTTCGCCGTAGTCGCGACCCGGCACAAACCTCCCGGCGACGTGCGCGAGGAGCGCCTGACGGCGCTCGCGGCCCGCGGGAATGGTCTCGAGGCGTCCGTTCCGGAAGAACGCGGCGAGCTCAGGAGGACCGTCGAAAGCGGCGCGCCGCACGTCGTTGCCTTTGGGTCGCTGCATCCGTGCGACGATACGCGACCGTGCCGCTTTCCAGACCCGAGCGCATCAGCATCGTG
>VBEU01000047.1 GCA_005883775.1 Chloroflexota bacterium
ATAGAACGCGCGAAGACCGCGGGGCTCCGCGTGCGCGGATATCTCTCGATGGTCGTCGCGGATCCGTGGGACGGCCCCACGCCGGCCACCGTCGTAGCCAACTCGAGCCGGCAGCTTCTCGATTTCGGGTGCGACGAGATCTCGCTCGGCGACACGATCGGCGTCGGGACGCCAGGCGAGGTGAGCGCGCTGCTCGGGGCGCTGCGCCGCGCAAGCGTGCCCCTCGCGAAGGTCGCCTTCCACTTCCACGACACCTACGGGCAGGCCCTGGCGAATGTCCTGGCCGCAATGAGCGAGGGGATCACGATCTTTGACGCGAGCGTCGGCGGGATCGGCGGCTCGCCCTTCGCCAAGATGGCCGGCGGGAATCTCGCGACCGAGGATCTGGTGTGGATGTGCAACGGCACAGGGATCGAGACGGGCGTCGACCTCAACAAGCTCGTCGCGACCTCTCACTGGCTCGGCGAACAGCTCGGACGCGAGCTTCCCGCGCACGTTTCGCGTGCGATGACCTAGAGCGTCACCAGCGGTCTTGACCCCCCGACCGCTCGACGGCATCCAAGACGTCACGGCGTGTCGCGACCGACACGAGATAGCCGCTGACCACGAGACCAAGGATGGGGACAACGATCACCCCGACCGGTCCGAGTGCGGAGACGACACGCGGCGCGACAAGGGCGGCGAGGGCCAGACCGATCGCGATCGCGATTCCGCGTCCGGCTTGGTCCCGGATTCCGGCGACGATACCTTCCGGCGTCGTCGTGATCCGCCCGAGGACAAAGCCCACGATTCCCGCGGGGACCAGGAAGAGCATCAGCGGCCCCGCGCCCTCGTACGCCGCGTCGAAGACCGAGATGGCGGCCACGAGGACCGCGAGAAGCGGCCAGCCCACGCGCACTTTTGTGATGTCGCGCACGGCGGGGACCCGTTAGCGGGCTGTCGCGGCCGCCCTCCTCAGCTCCGTCCGAGCTTCGCGCTTCTTCTCACGTACGGCTGTCACCGCCGGAACGCCGGATCCGCGGACGAGCTTGTCGAAGGCCGGCACGTCCGTCTTCGCTATGCCGCGCCACTTCGCTAGCTGCGTCTCGGCGCGCTTCGATAGATCTTCGAAGACGTCGTACATCGCTTTTGTCGGGGCGAAGTCCGCACCTCCGACGGACATGGCGAGGCCGCCGATCTTCAGATTCAGCTTGGCCGGGTAGTTGAGCGTGTCCTGGCGGCTCTTCGCCTTCACCTGGATGAGCTCTTCCTCGACCGCGGCGATCTTCGTCTTGAGCGAGCTCGCGCCCCGACGCACGCGAGCACCGGCGCTTCCCTCGGCACGCTTCTCCCACCCTTCGACTTGCGTCCGAAGGGCGCGGATCCCGTTGATCGCTTCGTGCACCTCGGTGAGCTTGTCGCGGATGCGCATGCGCAGAGCGAACTGCGCGTCGAAGTCCGCCTGGGTCGCCGACACGCGTGGGTCCTTGCGGATCTCGAACGCGGCCTCGTGGCGCTCGCCGCCAACCTCGAGACGAACGCGGTACTGGCCAGGGGGTGAGACCGGTCCGGCGAGCGTCGCCTCCGCCGACTCCCACGTCGGGTCGTCTTCGACCCGCGCGGCATCGGGGTGGCGCATGTTCCACGCGAAGCGATTGAGCCCGGCTTCCTTCGGGACCTTCGGCTCCTTCGCCTTCTTGAGCTCCTCGCTGCGCCGCTGCTCCGGGGTGAGCGCCTTTTCGTCCTTCTCTTTGGGCTCCGGCGGAGCGCTCTTGAATTGGCGGATCTGCTTGCCCTTGGAGTCCATGAACGTGAGCGTGACGTCGCCTTCGGGTGCGTCCCGAAGCCAGTACGACACCAGCACGCCGTCCGGCGGGTTCTGCCCCGCGTCGATGTTGACCTGCACCTTCTCGCCCGTCGGCTTCTCGACCTGGCGGTACGTCACGATGGTCGCGCCGGTCATGCGGTAGTTCTTGCCTGACTTCGCGGGCTGCGGGAAGCCCATGTCGGTGCGGAAACGCACCGTCGGGCGCGGCGTGAAGAGGCGCGCCTTTCCCTTTACCGCCTCGGCCGCGAGCTGGCGGATCGGCTCGAGATCGTCGAGTACCCAGAAGGACCGGCCGTGCGTCGCGAGGACAAGGTCGGAGTCCTTCACGACCAGGTCGTGGATCGGCACGACCGGAAGGTTGCCGCCGAGACGGTTCCAGTGCGCACCGTCATCGAACGAGACATACACGCCGGTCTCGGTGCCGGCGTAGAGCAGTCCCTTGCGCGTGGGGTCCTCGCGGATGACGCGCGTGAAGTCGTCCGCGGGAATGCCGTTCGTGAGCTTCGTCCAGGTCCGCCCGTAGTTCGTCGTCTTCCACAGGTACGGCTTGAAGTCATCGTGCTTGTAGCGGGTCGTCGCCACGTACGCGGTGGCCGCGTCGTGCGGGGACGGCTCGATGATCGAGACCAGCGAGAACGGCCGGATCGCCGCAGGCGTGACGTTCTTCCAGGTCTTCCCGTCATCGCGGGAGACATGCAGGAGTCCGTCGTCGCTGCCGGCCCAGAGCACGCCGCGCTCGACCGGCGATTCGGCGAACGCGAAGATCGTGCAGTAATACTCCGCCCCGGTGTTGTCTTTCGTGATCGGTCCACCGGATGGCGCCTGCTTCGATCTGTCGTTCCGTGTGAGGTCAGGGCTGATGCGCTCCCACGTCGTGCCTTCGTCGGTGGTGCGGAAGACGTGGTTACCGGTGTGATAGAGAACGTTCGGGTCGTGGGGCGAGTGCACGGTGGGCGCGGTCCACTGAACGCGGTACTTGACGTCCTCGGCCCCTTCGCCGGCACTCGTCTCGGGCCAGACCATGATGTTCCGCGCTTGCCCGGTGCGACGGTCGTACCGCGTCAGGAAGCCCTGGTAGTTGCCGGCAAAGACCACGTTCGGGTCATCGGACCGGATCGCGACGTAGCCCGCCTCGCCCCCTCCGACTGCGAAGCTGTCGGCTGCGGTGATGCCGGCGATCGCCGAACGGCTCGGCACGGTCATGGTGGTGTTGTCCTGCTGCGCGCCGTAGATGCGATACGGCGTCTGCGTGTCGGTGATCACGTGATAGAACTCGGCCGTCGGCTGGTTG
>VBEU01000048.1:0-15786 GCA_005883775.1 Chloroflexota bacterium
TCGACACCGATCGAATCCGGCATGGTCACAGGCGCCATCACGCAGGCGCAGATCAAGGTCGAGGGGCGCAACTTCGACATCCGGAAGCGCGCGCTCGAGTTCGACGATGTGCTCAACAACCAGCGCAACGTCATCTACGGCCAGCGCCGGCTCATCCTCGAGAAGGGCGACGTCCGCGAGACCGTGCTCGAGTTCCTGCGGCAGGAGGCGGACGGCCTCGTCGACACGGCGGCTCCGAACCAGGACCCGGAGGACTGGGACCTCGATAAGCTCGCCGCCGCGCTCGGAGGGATGCTCAATCGAGCCGAGCTTGCGGCCTCGAGCTTCGGCGAGCTACGCAACCAGAACGAGCTGCGCGACCGCGTCGCCGAGATCGTCGAGGAGACGTACGAAGCGCGCGAGAAAGAGCTCGGCGAGGAGCTCACCCGCGCGGTCGAGCGATGGGTCCTCCTCCGAACGATCGACACGCACTGGATCGAGCACCTCACTGCGATGGAGGAGCTCCGCGAGGGTATCTACCTGCGCGGCTACGGCCAGCAGGACCCGCTCGTCGCCTACAAACGCGAGGCGCACGGCTTCTTTGAGGAGATGGAGACCCGGATCGCCAGCGGCGTCGCCCAGACCATCCTCCGCGTGACCGTCCGTACCGCGGAGCAAGCGGAGCAAGAAGAGAAGACGCAGACGACGCAGACCGGTGCCGCCAGCACGACGACGCGCACGAGCGGCAACGGCCGACCCACCTCCTCTACTGCTCCGAGCAAGCTGCCGGGAAGAAACGAGCCATGCTGGTGTGGATCGGGAAAGAAATTCAAGAAGTGCCATGGAAAGTGACAACGAGAGACCGCGTAAGGCGTCGCGGGTGGCACCGGCGAGCGGGTTGTGCGCGAGCCGCGGGTGCCCCGGGCACCCACCACGCGGAGCGAGCGGAGCGAGCGACGCGCTAGGTGGGGAGGGTGCGGCTAGCGCGCGGCCCCGAGCGGCTTCGCCGTCGGGGGCCCCTACCCCCTGGGACAGGACCCGCGACGCCTCGACTGAACTCCGTTGATCCAGATTCCGTTCGACCCTAATGTGCATTTAGGGCCGATCACGCTTGCCTGGCACGGAATCTTCACCGCGGTCGGCATCTTCTTTGGAGTGTGGCTGCCCCTCCGTCTCTTGCGAGGAAAGATCAGTGAGGAGGACGGCTGGGCGGTCGCCACGTGGGGAGTCGTCGGCGGCATCATCGGCGCACGGCTCGTCCACGTCATCGATCAGCTGCCCTACTACATCGCGCATCCCGAGCAGATCCTCTTCATCTGGACCGGCGGCATCGCGATCTGGGGAGCCGCCATCGGCGGCGTACTCGGTGGGTACATCGCGGCGGTCCGGCGCGGCGTGCCGATCGGGTACGGTGCCGATGCCGCGGCGCCTGGAATAGCGCTCGGGTTCGCCATCGGCCGGATCGGCGACATCATCAACGGTGAGCACCACGCGACCGCCTGCACCCCGCCCGAAGGCCTCTGCGTCGGCTTCACTCACCCCGACACGCTCGGTCAGGCCGGGCCCGTCCACCTCGTCGTGGCCTACGACATGGTCTGGGACCTGTCGGCTGTCGCTCTGACCCTGTGGCTGCGTCGCTTCATCGGTCGCTGGCCGGACGGCGTGATCTTCTGGATCTGGGCGCTGCATTACGCGGTGGGGCGGTTTCTTCTCGGCTTCCTTCGGATCGGGGACCCCACGTATGCGTTCGGGCTGCGGCAGGATCAGACGATCGCGGTCCTCGTGTTTGCCGCGGCGGTCACGATGCTCTTCCGCCTTCTGACACGTTCTCGGGCACAGGCGCGTACTTTCGCGGTCTGATCGACCTTCCATTCGATCCGAACCTCCACATCGGATCGCTCAGCTTCGCCTGGCATTCGATCTTCTCGCTTGTGGGAATGATCGTCGGGAGCTTCGTCTCGTTTCGTGCGGCTCGCTATCTCATCCATGACGACCGTATATATCCGTTCGCTATCGCCGTGGTCATCGGCGGCCTTCTCGGTGCTCGCGTCGCGCATGTCCTCGACAACTGGAACGTCTATGCGCCTCGTCCTCTCGAGCTGCTCGCGTTCTGGAACGGCGGGATCGGCACGGCCGGCGCACCGGTCGGCTCGACGATCGCGGGCTACTTCGCGGCGCGGCGGCTGCGGCTCCCGATCGGCTTCATGTTCGACATCTCGGTGATCGGCATCGCCCTCGGCGAGGCGATCGGTCGCATCGGCGACATCATCAATGGCGAGCACCACGCGATCCCCTGCGCAGGGCTTCCGTGGTGCGTCCGCTACACCAATCCGGCCACGCTCGGCCAGACGGACTACGTTCACCCGGTGGCGGCCTACGACGGTCTGGTGATGGTGCTGATCTTTATCGTGCTGGTCGCTTACTGGCGCCGCGTCCGCGGCCGCCCGCCGGAGAGCCGTGTCTACTGGGCTTATCTGCTGCTCTTCGGCGGCTTCCGCTTTCTCACTTCGTTCCTGCGCTTGGATCCGCTCTTTGTCGACGGGCTGCAGGAGGCCCAGATTCTGGGGCTCATCTACGCGGTGGCCGGCGGGATCATGCTGCCGATCCTGAGCGCACGCAGCCGCCTTGACTCGGGCGGGCGCCGTGCTACTACTACGGCCACGTAGTAGAAAGGTGGTGAGCGCATGCGCGTGGCGGTGACCGGCGGGAACGGATTCGTGGGGCGGCACGCGATCGCCCGGCTGCTCCTCGGCGGGCACCAGGTGCGTGCGGTCATCAGCGAGCGTCCCGGTGCGGAAAAGGAGCTGCCCGGCGCAGGTGCTCAGGTCGACGTGCGCCGTGGCGACGTGCGCAAACCGGAGTCGCTTCGCGGTGTGTTCGACGGTTTCGACGCGGTGATCCACACGGTGGCGGTTCCGACGGAGCGCAAGCAGCGCTTCGCCGACGTCAACGTGGCCGGTGTCGCCCATGTCGTCGCCGAGGCGCGCCGCGCCGGTGTCAGCCGCATCGTCCACATGGGCGCGCTCGGAGCGGACCCCCGCTCGCCGTACCCGTATCTCCGAAGTAAGGGCGAAGGCGAGGCCCTGATCACAGGGTCTGGCATCGCGCACGTCGTGCTCCAGCCGTCGCTCCTGTTCGGCGAAGGCGACGACTTCTTTCCGCGTCTCGCGTTCAGCCTGTTGTTTCCCGTCGTCCCGATCCCGGGCGACGGCAAAGCCCGTTTCCAGCCGATCCACGTCGACGACATCGCGCAGGCTCTCCTGGCGGCCGTGCAACGCCGCGAGATCACAGGAGTGCACCAGATCGGCGGCGCCGAGCCGGTCACCTATGACGAGATGCTGGCCGAGACGATGCGCGGCACCGGCAAGCACCGGCCGACCCTGCACGTTCCTGTGCCGCTCATGAAACCGGCGGCGTTTGCGATGGGCCTCGTCATGTCCGATCCGCCGGTAACGATCCCCCAGCTGGACCTCCTCGCCGTCGACAACACGCCCCGCTTGAACGCGCTCGAGCCCGTTTTTGGAGTCCGCCCGCGCCCGTTCCGGGGCGCCCTGGATTACCTGCGGAAATCACGCGACAGCTAAAAAAGAACAGATTTTCGGGCCCGATTGTGGCGTTTTGCCCTCTTCTCAAGCCCTACTCCCACGGATAAGATTCGTACGGAAACCGACACACGATCGCAGTGGGGAGAGCGTGGGCGGGTCGTCTAGTTCGATTCCTTACCCGGCACGCCCTAGAGAGGAATCCGCGGCCATGAAGGAATGGATCGTCTGCGAAGACAATTGCCTCAAGTGCTCCTACGGAGCGACCCTGGACTGTGATGGCGATTGTCCGCGGTGCCCGCGCAACACGTATTGCCCCTGCGTGACCTTCGTCTCGTTCGCGGCGGGCAAGCTGGCCCCGGTCCTACAGCCGGTGACCACCACGTTCGAACGCCCGCGCAAGCGCTAGCAGCACGCCGTTGACCGTCGACCAGGCCGCCCTCTCCTCCCTGCGCGACCGCATCGAACGTATGGCGGTGTTCCTTTGACCTCTCCGCTCTCTCGCGCGAGGTCGCGGAGCTAGAGACCGAATCCGCGAAGCCGGACCTCTGGCAGGACCGGCAGCGCGCGCAAAAGATCCTGAAGCGCCTCGGCAACCAGCGCGATCGCTTGGAACGATGGGAGCGCTTTCGCGCGCGCGCGAAGGACTTGAGCGAGCTCGCATCCATGGCCGATGACGATCCCAAGATGGAGGCCGACATCTCACACGACGCCGCGGAGCTGACGGAAGAGGTCGCCCGCGCGAGCCTCGAGGCCCAGCTTTCCGGGCCGTACGACGAGCGGAGCGCCGTCCTCGCGATCTCCGCGGGCGTCGGAGGGACCGACGCGGCGGACTGGGCGGAGATGCTCGTACGTATGTACCTGCGGTGGGCGGAACGGCGCGGATTCAAGGCGGAGCTCCTCGAATCCACGCCCGGCGACGAGGCGGGTTTCCGCAGCGCGACCCTCACCGTCGAAGGTCCGTACGCGTATGGCTACCTGAAGACCGAGCGCGGCACGCACCGTCTCGTGCGCATCTCGCCGTTCGACTTCCAGAAGCGGCGCCAAACATCGTTCGCCCTCGTCGACCCGACACCGGAAGTCGAGAGCGAGGCCGAGGTCGAGGTGCGACCAGAGGACTTACGCATCGATACCTACCGCGCGACCGGCGCGGGCGGGCAGAACGTCAACAAGACCGAGACCGCCGTCCGCATCACACACCTGCCGACGGGAATCGTGGTCGCCTGCCAGAACGAGCGTTCGCAGCTTCAGAACAAGGAAACCGCGATGAAGATCCTTCGCGCACGCCTCCTCGAGCGGCAGGTGCGTGAGCAGGAAGAGGCGCAGGCGAAGGAGCGGGGCGAGATGCGCTCCGCCGACTGGGGGAGCCAGATCCGCTCCTACATCCTCCACCCTTACACGCTGGTGAAGGACCACCGCACCGGTGTCGAGATCGGCGACCCTGTCCGCGTGCTCGGCGGCGACATCGACCCATTCATCGAGGCCGCGCTCTCTCGGCCGCCCAGCGGAGCGACAGGCGACGGTGGCATCGGCCCTGCACAGTCCTAATTCGCGCTTTACGAGCGCTGGAGGAGGCTTGCCATGGTGAGCGTGAAAGACCTTCAGGATGTCGTGGACGACCTGAAGGGTGAGGCGACCAAGCGCGCGAGTGAGCTGTTCGGCGAAGGAAAGACCGAGGTCCGCCGCGCTGTCGGTGGCCACTCCGATGGAGCGATCTTCGGGACGCTCGCCCTCGGCCTCGTGCTCGGCGCGATCGTGGGCGCAGCGATCGCTCTTCTCTTCGCACCGTTCCCCGGCGATGAGGCGCGTCGACGCTTGAGCGAGAGCGTTGATAAAGTGCGCACGACCGAGCCGGTGGGCAAAGCCGGAAACGGCTCGACGCGACCGGTCTCAACTGTCGGCAGCACGCCCTACGCGTCGAGCTAGCAGGCATCGCCTTTAGCAACTCGGCCGAGGGGCTGCCGTGCTCGTGGGTCCCTCCGGCGACCACGTAGGGTCGCCGGCTCCCACTGCGCCGTCACCCCCTCGTACGAGTTGCACCATCCGAAGCCCCTGCCCCGATCTATCTAGCTGCGACCGATCTCCCGCGCGATCTCCGATAGATGTTCGCGCGTGTTGAGCTTTGGATCGTCGGTCACGCGCTCGAAAAGCTCGTTCAGAATGCGCCCGACCTCGGGGCTTGGGGGGATGCCAAGCTCTTTCATCACGTCGTTTCCGTCGATCGCGAGATCTTTCAGCGAGAAGGCCGATGCCGCACGGATCTCCTCCTGCACCCGCTCCCAAAGAGCCTCGAGCGCGTACATGCGAGGCGATCGCGCGCCACTTCCGATGTTGTCGGCCTTGCGGAGCGCGAAGAGCGCCGGGATGTTCTCGAGGCCGACCTTGCGTATGAATCGTCGGACCGCCGAAGGCGTCCACTCGCTCTGGTACCAGAACATGTGATTGCGGATGAGATGCGTGACTCTCGTCACGGTGTCCTTGTCGAAACGCCACCGGCGCAGGATGTCCCGCGCGGTCGCCTCGCCGACGAACTCGTGCTGATGGAAGTGTCCGTCGGCGAAGGTCGCCGGCTTGCCGATGTCGTGAAAGAGCCCGGCGAGCCGCAGCACGAGGTCGTCCGCCGGTGTCGCATCGAGCGTCGCCAGCGAATGCTCGAACACGTTCTGGGCGACAGCTTTGTCCTGCGGGGTCTCCTTCGCGATCTCCAGCTCCGGGCAGATGACGTCGAGCAGCCCGAGGTCTGACAGCAGGCGAAACGCCTCCGACGGCTTCGGCGCCGCAAGCATTTTCGTGATCTCCTGCTGGATCCGCTCGCCCGAGAGGTCCTTCGCGAGCGCCGCGGAATCCCGGATCGCCTCCGCCGTTCGTGGGTCGATGACGAAGCCGAGCCGCGTCGCAAAACGGACCGCCCGGAGCGTGCGCAGGGCGTCCTCGGCGAAGCGTTCCCGCGGCTCGCCGACCGCACGGACGATGCGGGCCTCGAGGTCGCGCTGGCCGCCGAAGGGATCAACGAGCTCGCCCGGTTTGCCCTCGACGCCGGGGCGCCAGGCCATCGCGTTCATCGTGAAGTCGCGGCGCGAGAGATCCTCGTGGAGCGAATCGGTGAACGCGACCGAGGTCGGATGCCGATGATCGGCGTAGTCGGCCTCGATCCGATAGGTCGTGACCTCGATCTCGTGGTCGCCCTGCCGGACGACGACGGTCCCGAATCGGTTGAGGTAGAGAGAATGCCGAAAGACCATCTGGATCTCGTCCGGCGTCGCGCTCGTCGCTATATCCCAGTCGTGCGGGTCGACGCCCCGTAGCGCGTCCCGGACACATCCACCGACGACGTACGCCTCGTGCCCGGCCGCGACGAGGCGCGCAACAACCCGCTCGACGTCGGCGGGCACTTGGATGTGCGGAACCGTGCGGGTCACCCGCGAAGTCTAAAGAAGAGGACCTTTCACATTCCGAGGTATGCGCGCTGAACGTCGGGCGACGAGAGGAGCTCTTTGCCGGTGCCGGTCTGGACGATCGAGCCCGTTTCCAGAACGTACGCGCGATGCGCGATCTCGAGGGCTTTGGTCGCGTTCTGCTCGACCAGGAGGATCGGCGTTCCTTGCGCGTTGATCTCCGTCAGAACTCGAAAGATCGTTTCGCAGAGGATCGGCGCGAGTCCGAGCGACGGCTCGTCGAGCATGAGGAGCTTCGGGCGTGCCATCAGCGCGCGACCGATCGCCAGCATCTGCTGCTCGCCGCCGGAGAGCGTCCCGGCGAGCTGTTTCGTACGCTCTTTCAGACGCGGAAAGAGCTCATAGACGCGCGTGATGTCCGCCGGAATACCGGCGCGATCCTTCCGTGCGTAGGTCCCCATCATCAGATTGTCGAAGACGATCATTCGAGGAAAGAGGCGTCGGCCCTCCGGGGCGTGGCCGATCCCGACGCGCACGACATCGTGCGCCGGCACCGAGGAGATGTCCTGTCCATCGAAGACGACGCGTCCGGTCGTGGCGTGGTTGAGACCCGAGATCGTCCGCAGCGTCGTGGTCTTGCCGGCTCCGTTCGAGCCGATCAACGCGACGATCTCTCCGGCGTTGATGCTGAGTGAGACGCCGCGGAGGGCCTGGACCCGTCCGTAGAAGACGTTGATGCCCGCGACATCCAGAAGGGCCACGCTAGTGCTGCGTCCCCAGGTACGCCTCGATGACGCGCTGGTCGCGGCGCACCTGCTCCGGGGTTCCTTCGGCGATCTTTTCGCCGTGGTCGAGCACGACGATGCGGCGGGACACTCCCATGACCACTTTCATGTCGTGCTCGATCAGGAAAACGGTGATCCCCTGGTCGACGATCTTGTGCACGAGGCCCATGAGCTCGACCTTCTCCTGCGGCGTGAAGCCGGCGGCGGGCTCGTCCAGGAGCAGAAGCGCGGGATTCGTGGCGAGCGCCCGCGCGATCTCAAGCCGGCGCTGCGAGCCATACGGCAGGTTGCGCGCGTAGATATGGGTGTATTGCTCGATGCCGACGAACTGGAGGAGCTCCATCGCGCGGTCTGTGACGCGCTGCTCCTCGCGGTGCTCGGCCGGGGTCTTGAAGAGGGAGTCCCACAGCTTCGCGTGCATTCGACAATGCTGCCCGAGACGCACGTTGTCGAGGGACGACATGTACTCGAAGAGCCTGATGTTCTGGAACGTCCGCGCGATGCCGAACGCCGCGACCTGGTGCGGCTTCGCGCCGGTGATCTCGCGGCCCTGGAAGACGATCCGTCCGGCGGTGGGCGGGAATATTCCGGTGATCCCGTTGAAGAGCGTGGTCTTACCCGCGCCGTTCGGTCCGATCAGCGCGAAGATCTCGCCCTTCTTGACGTCAAACGTGACGTCGTCGACAGCCACGAGTCCCCCGAAGCGCTTCGTGACGTGGTCGATCCGTAGGATCGGGTCGGCAGCGGCCTCGACGGTCATGTCGTCTCCGCGTTCACGTCTTCGATCGTGGTGTCATCGTGCACGCCCTTTTGGAGCTCTTCCGCACGCTGCCGGCTCGGCAGGAGGCCCTGCGGTCGAAGCAGCATGGTGAGCACCAGGATCAGACCGAAGATGAGGTACTTCAGTCGCTGCACCTCCCCGGCGAGACCGGGCCAGTCGCCACTCGGGCTGTTGAGACTCGTCGCTCCGATCGAGTTGGCGAAGTCCGAGGCCTGCTGTGGGAGGCCGGGCAGGATGTTGAAGATCACGTAATAGATGAGAAGCGCTCCCACGATGACGCCCGGGATGTTCCCCATCCCTCCGAGCACCACCATGATCAGGATCGTGATCGAGACGGTGAAGCCGAAATTCTCGGGCGACACCAGCGACAGCTTGGCCCCGTAGAAAGTCCCCGCGAAGCCGCTGAATGCCGCGCCGATGCTGAAGGCCAGCAGCTTGACACCGACCGTGTTGACGCCCATCGCCGCTGCCGCGACCTCGTCCTCGCGGACGGCCATCCAGGCGCGACCCATGCGCGACCGGCGCAGATTGTTCACGAGGAGGACAGAGATCGCTACGAGGATGGCCATGATCACGTAGTAGGCCAGCGGGTCGATGATCTTGAAGTTCTGAACGATCGCCAGCGCATCGCCGGACCACGGCCCGTTCAGCCAGATCGGCAGCGCCGGCGTGTCGAGAGCGGAGATCCCGTTGACGCCGCTCGTCCACGTCGAAGCGTTCCGGAAAAGACGCGGCACGATCTCGCCAAAGCCGAGGGTCACGATGGCGAGGTAGTCGCCGCGCAGCCGGAGGGTCGGCGCGCCCAGGATCGCCCCGGCGCCCGCAGCGGCGAACATGCCGACGAGCAGCGCGATCCAGAACGGGATGTGGAGGGCCTGGTGGATCGGCGTGAACTCCAGGTGGTCGGACGCGACGAACGCATACGTGTATGCCCCGATAGCGAAGAACGCCGCGTAGCCCAGGTCCAGGAGGCCCGCGAATCCCACGACCACGTTCAGTCCGATCGCGAGAAGGATGTAGACACCCGCGTCGGCCGCCTGCGAGATCAGGAAGCTGCCGCTGCCTCGTGTGGCGACCTGTACCCCGATCGGAAACGCGATCGTCGCCACCGCGAGGACGAGATACACGACCGCGTTCGGATTTTTCCGCGGGTCGCTCTCGAGGATGGATCCGAGCCGCGAGAGGAGTCCTCTCATTTCTCCGGTACTCGCATACCGAGAAGTCCGGTCGGCCTGAAGACGAGGACGAGGATAAGGATCGCGAAGATGATGACCTGCGTCCACGTCGACTCCATGTAGCCGTCCCAGAGCGCCGTGATCAGACCGATGAGGAGCCCGCCCAGCGCCGCACCTTGAATGTTCCCGATGCCGCCAAAGACGGCCGCTGTGAACGCGAAGAGACCGGCCGAGAACCCCAGATCGAAGACCAGCGTGTTGTAGTAAAGCCCGAAGATCGTTCCGCCGGCGCC
Source organism: Chloroflexota bacterium (assembly GCA_005883775.1). Lineage (GTDB taxonomy): Bacteria > Chloroflexota > Limnocylindria > P2-11E > P2-11E > 3-1-20CM-2-70-9. Next base: position 9,951 of record VBEU01000048.1, read on the forward strand.
CGCGAGCACCGCGCCGATGAAGAAGGTCGCCGCGATCGTGCGATTGATGTCGATCCCCATCAGCTCGGTCGCGTCCTGGTCCTGGGCCGTGGCGCGCATGGCCTTTCCGAGCGTCGACCGGCTCACAAAGAGCGCCAGCACGATCATGAGGATCGCCGCGACGACGATGACGAAGATGTCCTTCACGCCGATCGTGGCGCCGCCGATCACGATGCCATTCGTGGGCAGCAGGTTCGGGTAGGGCACGTTGAACGGGCCCTTCCAGAGGAACATCACTCCCTCGAGGACGAAGGACATTCCGACCGCAGTGATCAGCGGAGCCAGACGTGGCGCGTGGCGGAGCGGGCGGTACGCGACCCGCTCGATGGTCACGTTGATGGCGCCGCAGATCAGCATCGTCACGATGAAGACGGCGAGGAGCGGCAGGATGATCCCGGGGGTCCCGGCCTTGCTCGCATCGAGGCCGAAGATCGGAAGCAGGAAGACCGAGATGAAACCGCCAAGTGTGAATAGGTCGCCGTGAGCGAAATTGATGAGCTCGATGATCCCGTAGACCATCGTGTAGCCGAGGGCGACCAACGCGTAGATGGCCCCGTTGGCCACGCCGAACGTCAGGATCTGCAGGAAGTAGCTGGGCCCCTGCGCGAAAATCTTCGTTGCCAGGATGAAGATCGCGTACAGGACCGCGAGGATCACCAGTAGGTTCACGAGACGGCCAATTGGAGCCCCGACGAACGCGATCCGTGCTTGTTTCAGCGAGCCGACCACATGCCCCCCTCAAGCGGGGAGGGGGCGAGTTTCGCCCCCTCCACTCACGTGTGTCTGCTAGCCGCCGACCCCGAACTGCTTAACGAATACCCAGTCAAGGGGTGAGCCCTTGGTTTGGAAGATCGCCATCGTGGGCGAGGTGGGGTCTCCGTTCGCGTCGAACGTGTAGGTGCCGGTCGTGCCCTTGAAGCTCTTTGTCGCCGCAACCGCGGCGCGGACCTGCTCGCGGCTCGGCATGTTGCCGCCGTTAGCGTCGATGGCCCGGCCGATCGCGTCGATAAGGATGTTCGCGCAGTCCATCGCCGGGAAGGTGTACGAGCCGACGTCTTCCTTCTTGGGGAAGCGCTTCGTGAACGCGTCGATGGTCGCCTTGGCGTCAGGGTTCTGGTTCGCGTCCGCCGCGGCGACGGTGCCGTAGAGGTTCGCGGCGTTGTCGGCCGCGTCCTTGATGCACTGCGAGTTCACCCCACCGTCCGGGACAAGGTACGGAGCATCCAGGATGCCCTTCATCTGGGCGCGCGGGATGCAGATCTTGGTACCACTCGTGGCGCCGGCGTAGACCGCCTGCGCGCCTTTGTTCTTGGCGTCGGTGAGGAAGGGCTTCCAGTCGTTGGTGGTCTTCGTGTCGAAGTCCTGCCGGAGAACGACCGTGCCACCCTTCTTGGTGATCTCCGCCGTGAACTTGTCTGCGACGCCCTTACCGAAGGTCTCGTTGTCAGACCAGACCGCGACCTTCGTGAGCTTGAGCGTATCGACGACGAAGTCCGCCGCGGCAGGCCCCTGGAACGTATCGGCTGCAGCCACGCGGAAGTAGTTGTTGACGCCGTTGGGCCGGAGCTTCGCCGGCGTCGTGCCGGTGTCCGCCTCGCAGTACGCGAACGTCTGCGTAAGGCACTCGTTGGTGTTCGCTGCGCTGATCATCGTGAAGCTCGCGCGGTTCGCGATCGGGATCATCGCGCGCGCGACGTTCGAGTTGTTCGGTCCGATCATCCCAAGGATCTTCGCGTCGGAGATCATCTCCTGGATGTTCTGCGCGCCCTTCTGCGGGTCATGGGTGCCGTTGACCGTGTCGTCCCAGCCCTTGAAGGTGAGCTTGAATCCCTTGATCGAGCCCGCCGACTCCACCGCGAACTGGATCCCGTTCTGTGCGGGCAGTCCGTCCGAGGCGTCGCCACCGGATGTCGGCTGGTCGCTGGCGATGATGATCTCGCCCTTCGTCGTGCCCCCACCGCCGGCGGTGCTCCCGGCACCCCCTGTGCACGCCGTCGCCAGCATCGCGAAGCCGGCGATGATCGCACCGGCTGTGTACCAACGTCGCTGCATTCGATCCTCCCACATGCGATTTGCATCTTCGGGCCTTCGCGTTTTCCTCACGCATCGAGCGACCCGCGTTTGACGGATGAGCGTAGGAGGCGGCCGAGCAGGCGTCAATTGCGGGGCGAGTCAGCGACCGACGGGGACCCTGCCTCTACCTAGCGTGCCCACGTCTCCTTGAGCACGCGGAGCACGTTGCCGCCGAGGATCTTCGCGACGTCGGCATCCTCATAACCGTGGGCGACGAGCCAGCGCGCGGCGTTGGGCATCGCCTCGGCCGGGCTCTCCATCCCATCGACGTATCTGACGGGCGTGTACTTCACTCCCTGCTGAATGCGGGAGAGGGAGAGCGCCGCGGCGAACGCCTTGTGCAAGCCGACGTGGTCTCCGAAGAGCGTGTCCGGCCCCAGCCCGACGTGGTCGATGCCCATGAGCTCGACGCAGTAGGCGACGTGCTCCATCACCGACTCGAGCGAATGGAGCGGGTGCTTTTCGGTGAGGGTCGTGTGTGGCGCCGCCTCGACGCCGATGACGCCGCCTTTCGCGGCGCACGCCTTCAGGACCTCGTCGGGCTTCATGCGCTTCGTTTTCCAGAGTCCGCGCGCGCCCGCGTGTGTGATGAGGATCGGGCGCTCGCTCGTCGCGATCGTGTCGAGCGACGTCTGATCGCCGCAGTGCGAGACGTCGATGGTCATGCCGACCTTGTTCATCCGCCGCACCGTCGCGCGTCCGAGATCGGTGAGCCCGCCGTCGCGCTCCTCGCGGAGCCCCGAACCCAGCCCGTTCGACTCGCTGTACGTGATGCCCATGACCCGAACGCCGAAGCCGTACAGGACATCGACACGGTCGACGTCGTCCTCGATCATCGTCGCGCACTCGAGCGTCGAGACCAGCGCGCACTTTCCGGCCGGCTTCGCGCGATCGAGATCGGCCTTCGTCTCGGCGCGGTAGAGGAAATCCTGATGCGCGATGTCCGAATACCGCATCCCCAGGTCGAACAGGACGTCGTCCCAGCGCCAACCGCCCATGCCGTCGAGGAACGCCTCAAGGACGACGTCGACACCCGCGGCGGCCAGGCCGGCGTAGCCGGTCCAGGTACGGCGCTCGCGCGCGTAGTCGTGGATCTGCTCGATGTCCTCGGGCATGACGACACAGTGGTCGTGCGACGACACGAGGGGCGCGGTCGCGAGGATCCGGTCGAGCCGCTTGGTCTGGTCGGCGTCGAGCGGATAGCTCGAAGGCGGCACCCGCTCGAGCTCCTTCGCGAGCGTGAACTCCCGGTAGTCGGTGCCCGCCTCGAGGTACTCGAAGGGCTGGTATGGCGCGCGGGTCTTTGGCGGCATTAGGGCACCTCCCCGATGATCGGCCGCGAGTATGGTTCAGCGATGCCCGCGCGGCCCAAGCGGCAGAAGCCCCGCGCGACCGTGCGCCCGGATCCGGTGCTCCGTTCGCGCGCCCGCAAGATCCTGACCCGCCTCGCGAAGGCCTATCCGGACTGGGGACCCACGCTCCGTTTCTCTTCTCCGCTGGAGCTCCTCGTGGCGACGATCCTGGCGGCGCAAGCCCAGGACGAGCGGATCAACGAGGTCACCCGGGTCCTCTTCACCAAGTACCGTCGCCCGGCGGACTACGTGGCGGCGCCAGCGGGAGTCCTCGAGCGGGATATCAAGGCGACGGGGTTCTACAACCAGAAGGCGAAGTCGCTTCGCGGGATGGCCCGCGGCCTTCTCGAGGAGTTCCGTGGCAAGGTGCCGTCGGACATGGATGGGCTCACGCGGCTGCATGGAGTGGGTCGCAAGACGGCATCGATCGTCCTCGGAGCGGCCTTTGGGGTGCCTGCGGTGGCCGTCGACCGCCACGTCGCTCGCGTGGCCGAGCGCCTTCGGTTCGATCGAGCGGGTCCGGACATCGAGGCGAGCCTCCGAGCGATCTATCCGACGAAGGACTGGATCAAGCTCACGTGGTGCTTCGTTCTCCATGGTCGTCGAACATGCAGGCCGACCCCGCTCTGCCCGATCTGTCCGATCAACGACCTCTGCCCGTATCCGAAGAAGACGAAGACGCTCCCCGCGGCGCTGCGATCCAACCAGCCAGAGCAGCGAGCGCGAGCAACAGCGCGTCGCCCGCGATGATCGAGAGGCCCTCCGTCAACCCGTCGCTCGGGGACTGGAGCGGCGCGGGCGCGAGACCGATCGCCTCGACGAGCACGTAGCCGACGCCGACGAGCGCGCCGTGGTAAAGACCCCCATTTTTGGCCACTTTTCCGGCTAGGAACGCGCCGAGCGCGATACCACAAAGCGGCGCGGCGATACCAAAGATCGATGCGGGTCGGGACGGAGCGTTGAGGCGCGATGCCATCGAGCGTACTCGGACAAAAAGAAACCGATCCGCGAGGCCTACGCGGATCGGCGGGTTCGCGAAAGGTGCCAGACTCGAAATCAAAAAAGCGACGACTCTCGTCGCCGCTCAGGACAACCTTAGTGCTTCTTCTTCGAGGACTTCTTCGCCTTCTTCTTTGCTGGCATCAGTGGATCACCTCCTCCTGGCCACTCATTGACGGTTATATAGACACACTCACGTCATTGATGTCAACAGAGCTGACCGGAAAGAGTTCAAGCGGTCGTCGGCGGAACCTCGGTCCGTAACCGCTCGGCGATGCGTCGTCGGAGCTCCGCGGGAGCGACATCGGAGGTCCCGCAGTCGCGGATCACCTTCAGGAAGCGCTCTTCGAAGGCGAGGTTGTCGCCGCAGTCGGTGCAACCTTCGAGGTGGCTCGCCACTTGTTTACGCTCGTTTGACCCGAGCTCCTGGTCGAGGAACGCATACAGCTTCTCGAGGCAATCGTCGCAGTCCATCCGCCCCTCCTAGTCCGGCCGTGGCCCGCTGGTCCGAAGCGCGGCGATCCCACGCTCGCGGGCCAGGTCGAAGAGCCGCTGCTGCAGGAACTTTCGCCCGCGGTGAAGCCGCGACATCACCGTCCCGATCGGAACGCCCACCATCTCGGCGATCTCTTTATAGGAGAACCCCTCCACATCGAGGAGGACCGTGGTCCGGAACTTCTCCGGAAGGGCCGCGAGCGCCTCTTTCACCTCGCTCGAGACGATCCCATCGAGGAATTCCTTCTCCGGATCAGAGGAATTCGACCCAGTCTCCTGTGACATCCGCCGGTAGAGCGAGAACTCGTCGACGTCGTCCAGCTCAGCGGTCTGAGGCTGCCGGGAGCGCTTTCGGTATGCGTTGATGAAGGTGTTCGTCAGGATGCGGAAAAGCCAGGCCTTGAGGTTGGTACCTGGCGTGAACTGCTCGCGAAAGCGAAGGGCTCGGATATAAGTCTCCTGCACGAGATCTTCGGCGTCCGCCTCCGATCGGGTCATCCGGAGCGCCGTTCGGTACAGCGCATCGATGTAGGAGAGTGCCTCGCTCTCGAACGCGTCCTCGGCCATCCGGTCACTTTATCCCAACGTCGCCGGCATTCCCGCAATTCCCGATACGCTCGGATGAGTGGACCGCCGGCGCCTCCGCGCGATCGCCCGTCGTCTCGCTAAGGCGTATGGCACACCGCCACCACCTCGACACCTGCCGCCGCTCGAGGAGCTCGTCCTGACCGTGCTCTCCCAGCACACGAGCGACACGAATCGTGATCGTGCCTACGCGGATCTCCGGCGACGCTTCGCTGACTGGGACGAGGTCGCGGACGCGCCGCTCCCTGCGCTCGCGCGAGCGATCCGTCGCGGCGGTCTCGGCCCCGCGAAGG
>VBEU01000048.1:15793-16686 GCA_005883775.1 Chloroflexota bacterium
GCCTCTGGGACACCCTCGTGGCTCTACCCGGGGTGGGGCCGAAGACGGCGGCGTGCGTGCTCCTCTTCTCGCTCGATCGTCCGTTCTTCCCGGTCGACACACACGTGCACCGCGTCGCCAAGAGGCTCGGTCTCGTGCCTGCGCGAGCCGATGCCGTCGCGACGCAGGCGTCGTTCCAGGAGAGCGTCGCCGATGACGAGATGTATCCCCTCCACATGAACCTCATCCGGCATGGGCGGGAGGTGTGCACGGCGGAGCGTCCGCGATGTTCCGAGTGCGTGCTGCGCGATCTCTGCCCGCGCATAGGAGTCACGAGCTCGCGCTGAGGGTTACTCCACGAAGAGGTCGTCGGGGTAGCAGTACCGCCAGCGTTCGCCAGGCTCGAACGAACGGATCACGGGGTGCGATGTCGCGTGGTAGTGCTTCGTCGCGTGCTTATTCGGCGAGTCGTCGCAGCATCCGACGTGGCCGCACTCGAGACAGAGCCGCAGGTGCACCCACGAGTCTCCCGAAGCGAGGCACTCTTCGCAGCCGTTCGGCGTGTTCGGGCGATGGTCTCGAGACCGGCGGAGGTGAACGCAAAGAGCTTGCGGCATCCCTCTCAGTCTGCGCTACGTCGTCGGGTGCCGGAACCGGCGGACGGGCGAGAGGAAGAGGTACAGGAACGCAAGAGCCGCTATGACCGCAGCCGCAAAGAGCGTCGGCCGCAAACCGATGAGGTCACCGATGATGCCCGCGCCGAACGCCGCGGGCGGCGCCACGGCGAACCCGACGAACCGCGTCGCCGAGCTGACCCGGCCGAGCAGGTGCTCCGGCGTCAGCGCCTGGACCAGGCTCGCGGAACCCACGACCCACAGGGGCACGGTGAGGCCAAGGAGCGCCTGCGAAAGGCC
>VBEU01000188.1 GCA_005883775.1 Chloroflexota bacterium
AGGCCCTACGTGGCCGAGGGAGGGACCCGCGAGCACGGGAGGCCCTCGGACCGCGGCCATTCAGCCGCCGAGGTCCTCTTGCCGATCGACGTCTCTGATGACTCCCGGATCGTCGACGTCGACGTCCATCCGCATCTCTTCGTGCGCATGGATCACGTCATGAAGGGTCGCGCGGGAGGCGGCCGCGCGTATCTCGTCGCGCAGCGCCGCCGGCAGGGCCACCGGATGGCCTCGCTTTCCGCGATAGCGAGGCGAGACGATCGCGGGCTTGCGTTCGTACGCCGCGATCACCGCGCGAACCGTGTCGGGTGAGACGAACGGCATGTCTCCGGGCATCACGAGGATCGCGTCGCCCTGCGCCTGTGCGACGCCCTCCTGTATCGAGCTGAACATCCCGCGCGAGGGGTCCGGGTTCTCGACCGCACGCACTCGCGGGTCGAGCATGGCGTTGACGTCGCGCTCAAGCTCCACACGCGCGTCGCGTCCCACGACCACGATCACCTCGGCGACGCCGCCATCGAGAAGGGCGTCGATCGTGTGATCGAGGAGCGGTTCGCCGTCGATCGGCGTGAGCAGCTTTTTTCCGCCGAATCGCTCCGCGGATCCGGCCGCGGTGACGACGGCGACAGCGCGCACGCTAGGCCGGACGCAGCGAACGCAGCGCGCGCTCGGTGAACACCAGGGCCGCGCGCTTGCGCTGCGAGATGGTGCCGGACGTGTTGTCCATCGGACGGGCCGCTTTGTGAACGGCTTCTGCGGCGAGCGCGATGGTGACGTCATCGAGGCTCGTCCCTACGAGTGGCCGCGCCGCGTCCGCGACGAGCTGGGGCCGGGAGCCGAGGGCGGTGATCGCGATCCGCGCCTCGGACACTTTCGCGCCGTCCCAGCGGACGGCGGCAGCCACCGCCGCGATGGGGAAGTCGAACGAGCCCCGATCGCGCATCTTCAAATAGGTGCTCCGCCACCCGTCCGCCTCGGGCAGGGTGACGTCGGTGAGGACCTCGTCTTGGCGCAGGGCCATCGGCTGGATGCCGTCCTCCTGGTAGAGGTCGGCGAGCGGCACGTCGCGCCCACCCTCCGCATCCTCGAAGTGCACCGTCGCGCCGAGAACGAGGAGCGCGGGGACGGTGTCGGCGCTCGCCACCGCGAGGCAGCGCGGGCTCGACGTCGCGACGCGGCACACGACATCGGGGTTTGTCTTCATGCAGAAGCCTTCGGCCGTGCGCCAAAAGAGCGACTGGTCGTACCAGTTGCAGCGCGTGTCAAGACAGATGTTCCCGCCGATCGTGCCCATGTTCCGAAGCTGCGGCGTGCTGACGACCTCCGCGGCTTCGGCCAGCGCCGTCGATCGCTCGCGAATCCCGGGGTCCTGGGCGATCGCGGAGAGCGTCGTGCCGGCGCTGATGTCGAGATGACCGTTGCGCTGGATGCCAGAGGCGTCACGAACCCGCGCGAGCGAGATGAGCAGCTCGGGCGTGAATTGCCGCCGTTTCATGTTGGGGAAGAGGTCGGTGCCGCCCGCGACGAGCATCACCCGGAGCGTCGGGGTCCCGCGGCTCCGATCGAGCGCGCCGGCGCCGTTCTCGGCGAGCAGCTGCGCCGCCTCACCGTACGAGCGCGGCTCGAGCAGACGGAATCGGGGCAGCCGCAGCACTAGCTCACCGGCCGCTTGCGCTCGCGCGCATCTGTCGATGCGGTGAGCCGGCGGAGCGCTCGCTTCGGATCAGCTTTGCCGGCGTCAAGCCCGTCTGGTCCGATCCGCGTCTTGCGCTCGCCCCGCCGATCGCGTTTTCCGAGCGCAGTCAGGATCTTCTCCGCGGTGATCGGAGTCTCGTCGAAGCGCACGCCGATCGCGTCGTACACCGCGTTGGCGATGGCCGGGATCACGGGGTTCAGCGGTCCCTCTCCGGCCTCCTTCGCGCCGAACGGACCTTCGGCGTCGACGCTCTCGACCACGATCGCTTCCAGTACGGGTGTATCGAGCGAGGTTGGGATCTTGTAGTCGAGGAGCGACGGCTTCTTGTGCAGGCCGCCGCGGAAGACCTGCTCCTCGCCGATGATCTCGCCGTAGCCCATGTACGCCGAACCCTCGACCTGCCCCTCAACGTTCGCAGGATTGAGCGCGCGGCCGCAATCGTGCGCCGTCGTCACCTTGTCGACCGTGACCATGCCGGTGTCCATATCGACGGTCACCTCGGCGACCGCAGCCTGGTACGAATACGCGGGCGTCGGCCCGACCCCGGCGCCTTTGAAGGAGCCGCCGATCCCTTTGGGCGGCTTGTAGCTACCCGCCGCCACGAGCGTTCCATGTTTGGATTCAGCCAGGACCGCGGCGTCCGCGAACGTGATGAATTTCGCTGGATCGTCGCGGTCGTAGATGCGGCCATACGCGGTCAAAAGACGCTCCGCGGGGACCTCGAGCTTTTCGGCCGCGGCGGCGACGAGCAGCGCGCGGAGCTTCATGGCCGCGTCGCGGACCGCGTTCCCAGCCATGAACGTGACGCGACTCGAGTAGCTCCCGAGGTCCACCGGCGCGAGCGACGTGTCGCCCGAGACGACGTGGACATCGGCCGGCATGACGCCAAGCGCCTCGGCCGCGACCGACGCGAGCATGTTGTCGGAGCCCTGTCCGATCTCGGAGGTCCCGCACATGACGGTGACACCGCCGCCGCGATCGATGCGGATCTCCGCGCCCGAGTGGGGCATCTCGTTCCAATAGATCGGCAGCCCCGCGCCGGAGATGTATGCGCTCCCGGCGAGGCCGATGCCCTTGCCGGTGCCCAGCTGCCCGCGCCTCTCCGAGTAGCGCGTCGATCGTTGCAGGGCGTCCAGGCACTCGCCAAGACCCATCGAGGTGATGCGCAGGTCGTTCACGGTTCGGCTGTTCGCCGGCTGCAGGATCTTCTTTCGATACTCGAGCGGGTCGAGGTCGAGGTCTTCGGCGATCTTGTCGATCTGGCACTCGAAGCCGTAGCGCGGCTGCGTCGTGCCGTGCCCGCGTTTCGGACCGCATGGCGGCTTGTTCGTGTACACGCGGACGCCGTCGAATTTGTATGCGGGGATGCGATAGGTGACCGTCAGGAGTGCTCCGGTGTAGTAGGTGGTCGCGATCCCGTACGACGCGTATGCGCCACCGTCGAGCCAGCTCTGGTAGTGCACCGCCGTGATCTCGCCGTCCTTCTTCACGCCGGTCCGGATGCGCATCTTCACCGGATGCCGGCCGCGGTGCGCGTAGAAGACCTCCTCTCGGTCGAGCGTGATCTTCACCGGTCGCCGCGTGCGCATAGAAAGCAGCGCGGCCGCGAACTCGTGGCCGAAAGGATCGCTCTTGCCGCCGAACGCGCCGCCGTTCGGGGTCGCGATCACGCGGATGCGCGACCGGGGCAGGCCGAGCACCTTTTCGAGCTCGCGGTGCAGGTAGTGGGGGACCTGCGTCGCGGTCCAGAGCGTGAGCTTGTCGTCAGGGCCGTACGAGGCGACGGCGCTGTGCGACTCGATCGGTGCGTGCGTGTTGCGTTCGAAGAAGAACCAGTCGTCGCGCAGGTGGTCCGCCGCTCCGAAGCCCCCTTCGAGATCGCCGAACGAGAGGTGGACCTCCTTGAAAACGTTGGCGCGCTTGGCCTCGTCGTGGATCTTGACGTCCTCCCTTTCGAGCGCCTCCTCGATCGTGAAGATCGGCTCGAGATCCTCGTAGTCGATCTGGATGAGGGACAGCGCATCGAACGCCGTGTCCTCGTCGAATGCCGCGACGGCCGCGACGGGCTCGCCGACGTACCGCACGCGATCCACCGCGAGCGCGGTCTCGTCCTGAGTGGACGGCATGATCCCCATCTTCTCGGGCATGTCGGCACCGGTCACGACCGCCACGACCCCGGGGTGTGCGAGCGCGCGGCTGGTGTCCACGCGGCGAATGCGCGCGTGCGGGCGCGTCGACCGCAGAAGGCGCCCGTACAGCATTCGCGGGAGGAACAGGTCGTCGGCGTACCGCGCCTGGCCGGTGAGATGCGCCCACGAGTTGACCTTCGGGAGGCGTCGGCCGATGACGCTGAACTCGCTCACGGGAGCTGCGCTCCCGTTGCGTTCGTTCCACCTGCTTTTCGCAGGGGAAGGGGTAGGGGCCCCTGGGCGCGAAGCGACGCCGCGCGCGTCGGCCGGGCCGTCGTATCGAGGAGCGCCTTCGCGGTCATCAGCATCCCGGGGGTGCAGTAGCCGCACTGCGCCGCACCCTCTTCGGCGAAGGCGACCTGCAGCGGATGGAGGTCCTCGGCACTCGCGAGGCCTTCGACGGTCGTCACCTCCGAATCCCCAACGAGCGTGGGGAGCGTCAGGCACGCGAGGATCGGCACGCCGTCGACGAGAACGGTGCAGGCACCACACTCGCCGAGCTCGCATCCGTGCTTCGTGCCGGTGAGACCGAGCTCTTCGCGAAGGACCTCGAGGAGCGTGTGGTGGGTATCCGCCGCGATCGTCCGCGGCTCGCCGTTCACGCGAAGGGTGAGGAGCTGCTTCGTCACGCCGCTTCCGCGCCGATCCGTTGAGAAAGCGCGCGCGCGGCCGAGACGCAGCGCTCACCGATGCGTCGCAACGTGCGGAGGTCGACGCGCTCCTTGAAGCCGACGACCATCACGACGGCGACACGTCGACCGCGCGCGTCGACGATGGGTGCCGCGACCGCGCGAACGCCGGCGAAGAGCTCCTGGTCGTCGTACCCGACCTCCTCACGTCCCGCGACAACTTTGCCGTGCGCGCCCTTGTCGAGCGGGAGACGGCGCCCGAGCGGCGCGGTCATGTGCAGGTCGGTCGCGGGTTCGGCGCGCGCGGCGATCTCGAGCTTGCCGTCGACCACGATGCCGAGGATGGCGGTCTCGCCGAAGGTCTCCATGAGCGAGACGAGGTAGGGCTGTGCAAGCGAGCGGAGGTCAGGGGCCGACGCGTTTGCCAGCGCACGAAGCTCCGGCCCCAGGCGGAAGCGCGTGTCCGAGTCGCGCACGACGAAACCGAAATGCG